>NZ_DJBB01000041.1:0-8432 GCF_002429865.1 Empedobacter sp. UBA5987 | reverse complement strand
TTAACAAGGGGAAGATTACATAATAAATTAATAAAAAATAATCCCAACAGAATCGATTATTATACAACGAAAACCTACTTCTATTTTATTTCAAATATGTATGATAATTTTATAAAAGAATCTGAAGCTATATTGATTCAAGCTAAAAATAATAAGAACAATTGGTATAATTTAACTGATACTAATAAAGCAGATAGCCAAGTATTATTAAAAGTTTTCTACCCGTATATTAAATTTATGGCACCGATAAGAAACAATAATGATGAATATTATTTAGAAATTGTTGTAAAATTATTTGAAACTTATTTACCAAACACATCTGATCAATACTTAATTAAAGCTTGGGTACAAAACAAATTAGGAAAAGAAAATTTAGCCATTGAAAGTTTAGAAAAAGGACGAAAAAAATTCCCTAATAATCTTGATATCACTATTCAATTATATGAATATTACTTTTCTATAAAAAACCAAGAAAAAATGACTCAATTAAAAGATGAAATTTTTAATTCTAAAAATAAAGATTTAATAAACCAATTTCAATCTATTATAATAAATTATAAATAAAATTTTAATTTTCTTCAATTTCATTCTTCGTACCTTTCGACTATCAAAATTTAACTTTTTAGAATTCGATATAAAATGGAAAAAATCACAGATCGTCTTTCAGCTTTGAGAGAAGTTATGAAACAAAATGGGATTAGCGCAACAATAATTCCTGGAACAGATCCTCATGGAAGCGAATATTTACCTAATCGTTGGAAAGAACGTACTTGGATTTCAGGTTTTAATGGCTCGGCTGGAACTGCAGTTGTTACGTTAGAAAAAGCAGCTGTTTGGACAGATTCGAGATATTTTATTCAGGCAGAAGATCAATTAAAAGACACGACTTTTGAGTTGATGAAAATGAAAATGCCGGAAACACCTTCTATTAACGAATGGATTATTTCTCAGCTAAAAGAAGGAGAAGTTGTAGGACTTAATCCTCAAATGTTTGCACACAATGCTTTTGCAGAAAATTTTAATGAATTTTCATTCAATCAACTTTCAGTAAAAAATATTGATTTAATTGATTTAGCTTGGCAAGATCGTCCTGCTTTACCAGAGAATCCATTCTATATTTATGATGTAAAATTTGCTGGAAAATCTGCTTCAGAAAAAATTTCGGAAGTACGCAATGAAATGAAAAAAGCAAATACAAATATTTACATTATGAATTCGTTGGACGAAATTGCTTGGTTATTTAACATTCGTGGAAATGATGTTAACTATAATCCATTGACAATTTCGTATGCTGCTGTAGATACGGAAAATGCGTATTTATTTATAGATGAAGCGAAAGTAACTGTCGAAACAAAAGCCGCTTTAGCTAATGAAGGGATCACAATTCAACCTTATTTAGCGATTTATGATTATTTAAAAAATCAGAACGAAAAATCACATGTTTTGGTAGACGGAAATCGAATCAATCAATCGTTATATGAAGCCATTTCTACTTCTTCAATAATTAATTTAGTTGCTTCTCCAGTAACAAATCTAAAATCTGTTAAAAACGAAGTCGAACAAGAAGGCTTCAGAAATGCAATGGTAAAAGATGGTGTTGCATTGACGAAATTTTTCATGTGGTTAGAAGAAAATATCGAAAATAACATTAATGAAGTTACAATTGATGAGCAATTGAAATTTTTCCGTTCGCAACAGGAAAATTGTAAAGGTGCAAGTTTCGGGACTATCTGTGGATACGCTGATCATGGCGCAATGAACCACTACTCTGCTTCGCCTGAAACTGCTTATACATTAGGTCGAAAAGAAATGTTGTTAATCGATTCTGGAGCTCAGTTTTTGGAAGGAACAACAGACATTACGCGCACTTTGATGTTAGGAGAACCAACTACACAACAAAAAACAGATTATACCTTAGTTCTTAAAGGAAATATTGGTTTATCGCAGGCTATTTTTCCTGTTAATTCTCGTGGTTCTTTGTTAGATGTTTTGTCTCGTAAAGCGCTTTGGGAAAATGGTTTCAATTATGGTCACGGAACTGGACACGGAGTTGGTCATTTCTTATGTGTACACGAAGGGCCACAAAGTATTCGTTTAGAAGAGAATTTAACTCCACTAAAAGCTGGAATGGTGCTTTCTAACGAACCTGGTTTGTATCGCGATGGTGAATACGGAATCAGAATCGAGAATCTAATGATTGTTCAACCAGCGATGTCTACTCAATTTGGTGATTTCTTGAAATTCGAAATTATTACAGTTTTCCCAATTGAGAAAAATTTGATTGATGTTAATTTAATGACAAACGAAGAAATTACATGGTTAAATAACTATCATCAATTTGTTTTCGAGAAAATTTCTCCATTCTTAGACGAAAAAGAAACAGCTTGGTTGAAAGAAAAGTGCGAAGCTATTTCTAAATAAATCAATTTAATTTTAACAAAAATTCATTCTGAACTTGTTTCAGAATTAGAAATAAAAATATAGAAGCTGAAATAAATTTATCTTTACAAAAAAATCCTATTCACTTTCGAATAGGATTTTTTATTTCCCATAAAATTTGTATTATTGCAACATATTTGCATTAAGAAATGAAAAGACGAAATACACCAACCAAACAAGCGGTTATAGATTTGTTCAATTCGTGTACGACTGCATTAAATCAGGAACAAATTGAGACACAATTGCAAGGAAAAATGGACAGAGCAACGATTTATCGTATTCTGAATAATTTTTGCGAAGACGGAATGATGCATAAAGTTGTGGGAGATGACGGCGTAAATTATTTTGCAATGTGCAAGACATGTTGTGAGCATGTAGAGCATCATCACGATCATTTTCATTTTCGTTGCACGACTTGCAATCAACTTATTTGCTTAAAAGAAGAAATAAAAATTAGTTTACCCGAAGGATTTTCGATGCAAGATTGCAATTGCGTCATCACAGGAACTTGCCCAAATTGCCAAAAATAACAACAATGGATTTACAATGGTTTGTAAAATGGTTTAACTCGCCATATTATCATATTTTATACAAGAACAGGAGTCTTACAGAAGCGGAAGATTTTATTCAAAAAATCACGAATTATTTACAACTTCCACAGCACGCAAAAGTATTAGATTTAGCATGTGGAAAGGGGCGACACGCTATTACATTAAATAAATTAGGTTTTGATGTTTTAGGTATCGATTTATCTGAAGAAAGTATCAAGTACGCTAAACAATTTGAAAATGAATATTTAAAATTTGAAAAACATGATATGCGCGAAGTCTATCATCCAAACGAATTTGATGCAGTTTTCAATCTTTTTACAAGTTTTGGTTATTTTGAAAATTATGAAGATAATTTTAAAGTTTTTGAAGCTGTAAAACAACAAATAAAATCGCACGGAATTTTTGTTTTGGATTATCTGAATGCAGAAAAAGTAGTTTCGAAAATGATTCCTTATGAAGAAAAACTGATTGATGGAATTTTATTCAAAATCACAAAATCTGTCCAAAATGGTTTTATCAAAAAAGAAATTGATTTCACAGATAAAGGCGAAATATTTCATTTTGAAGAGTTTGTTCGTTTAATTTATTTCAACGATTTCAAAAAAATATACGAAACAGAAGGTTTTATTTTAGATAAAGTATTTGGAAATTATAATCTTGATGCTTTTGATGAACAAACTTCTGACCGATTAATTCTAGTTTTAAACAAATGAAAGAAAGTTTAATCTTAATTTCAAGTGTGTTAATTGGAGTTTTATTTTCTCGAATATTACTCAAAAATAAACACAATTCAAAACTACTGCTAACCTTTAGTGGAGCATATTTCTTAGCGATGACCGTTTTAGAAATTTTACCGCAAGTCTATGGACATCCATCCGAAAATCATAGCCATCATTCTATTGGATTGTTTGTTTTATTAGGTGTTGTTGTGCAATATATTTTAGAAACGATCAGTAAAGGCGTTGAGCACGGACATATTCATTTGCACAAAAAAGAGCAATTTCCTTTTGGAATTTTTGGCGGATTATTTTTACACTCGATTATCGAAGGAATTCCTGTTGCAAATGCTGAATCTCACAATTTTATGTGGGCAATTTTTGTTCATAATATTCCAGTTTCGATGATTTTGTTTAGCGCATTATGTCAACATACAGAATCGAACGCAAAGCGTTTTTTGTTTATGACTTTGTTTGCATTAGCCGCTCCAATGGGGTATTTCTTAGGAAAACATACCATTATTTCTAATTATTCTTTGGAAATGAGTGCAATTGTTTCGGGAATATTTTTACATATTTCAACCGTGATTTTGTTCGAAAGTAATGAAGGACACAAATTTAATCTGAAAAAATTCGGTTCTATTTTAGTTGGATTTATTCTCGCTTATCTCACGGTTTCTATGCATGTGCATTCTCATTAAAAATATAAAAAAAAGAAGTTCAAATTTGAACTTCTTTTTTGTTTATTATAACATTTTTCGATGATCTAAAACTAAAATTTCTCCATTCGAAACAAATTTCCATTTTTGATCTTTCTTACATTCAGAATTTGGTGTTGCTGATTTAATATCAAATTCAACTTCTTTGTTTTTCATCAAAATTGAAGTATGATAATCGCATTCGCCAAGTTTTACATTGGTTGAAACATTATCATTTGCCAATAAATCCGTTTCTGGGATAGATTTTATTGCTTCATTTATAATATTCAAATCTAATTCATTGTAAATCAAATCAAAATTATCTGTGACTAAATTTGTCGATAATCGAAACGAATTTGCTTCAACATCTGTCCTAATCGCAGTATTTTTGGTATTCAAATCTAATTCTTCGATACGTTTTGGACAATCCAAATAATCTGGAATTTTTTGCGCTTGTTTACTTTGTAAATCTTTCTGAAAAGCTTTAAGTTCAGAAAATAATTGTTTTTTTTCGGGTGAAGCTTCTTTAAATTCTGTTGTTTCTGTTAATTCTTGTTGAGTAAGCTTTTTGATTTCAGGTTTATTTTCTGAACAATTAAATAAAAGAAATAAAGTAAAAAATGAGTAAAAATAATGTTTCATAAGCAAGAGTTTTTGGTCTTACAATTTTACGAAATATTATTCTCAATTTCAATTATTTAACGTCTGAATTTTAAATTTTATATAAATGATAAATTGAAAAACATTAATTAAGATTATTTATATTTTTCTAAATCCAAACCAAGAATATCTCCAACTTTAGAAAATTCTTCATTTATCTTAGCATTCAAAACGAGTTGTTCATTTGTCATTGGATGATTAAATACCAATTGATGCGCGTGAAGCATCATTCCTTTCAATCCAAAATTCTCCAACCACAATTTATTTTGCTTATTACAACCATGCGGACGACTTCCCAAAATTGGATGAAAAATATGACGAAAATGCTTGCGTAATTGATGCATACGACCAGTTTCGGGAATTGCTTCCACCAAACAATAACGTGAAGTCGGATGATTGTTATACTCTAAATCAATTTCGGCAATTTGCAAACGATGAAAATAGGTAATTGCATTTTGCTTTACACCATCATCATTCGTCAAATCATAATCTATCGTCATTTCTTCGGGAGCCCAACCACGCAAAATAGCCAAGTACTTTTTTTCAACTTCGCGTGTTGCAAATCGATCATTCATAATTTTTAAACTTTCTTTATCTAAAGCAAAAAGCAAAACTCCTGACGTTTTACGATCCAAACGATGAATAGGATAAACATGTTGCCCACCGATTTGATTACGTAATTCCTGAACTGCAAAAACAGACGCATCACGCGCATAAAAAGATTTGTGAACCAACAATCCGCTCGGTTTGTTAATGGCAATAATATATTCGTCTTGATAAAGAATTTCTAACATTTGGCAAAAATAGAAAGTTATTTTCGGTTAGAAAATAGAACAGTCTTATATTTATTGTTTAATAAAATTGAATGAAAAAAGGATTAATTATTGGAAAAGGCTGGTTGGGATCGAGATTAGAAAAGTATTTAGAAAAGCAATTTTTGATTGAAACTACGAAACGAATTTCGGATGCAGAAAATTGTTTTTCAATCGATTTTGATAATTATAAATCTGAGAAAATCTCAACGGATTATGACTTTGTTATTGTGACAATTCCATTTGGAAGAAGAAATAATTTAGATGATTTACAACAACAATTTCAGCACTTGATTGAGTTTTTAGGAGATTATAACAATCAACTTATTTTACTTAGTTCAACAGCTATTTATCCTGAAAATAATGAAATTATTTCTGAAAATTCAATTGAAACTATTTATTTAAATAATCCTTTTTATTCAATTGAAAATCAATTAAAAGAAAAATTTAATCAATTGATTATTTTACGCTTAGGCGGATTAATGGGAGACGATAGATTTCTTTCTAAATATATAGATTTAAATAGTCAAAATCTATCTCAAATGGTGAATCATATACATTATCTAGATATTTGCCAAGTGATTGAAAAATTGATTAATTCAAATAAAAATTCATCCATTTATAATGTCGTTACACCAGAACATCCTACCAAAGAAGAAGTGTTAGAATATCAATTAAACAAGAAAATTATTTCCGCTACAAATCGAGAAGGAAAAATAATTTCAAGTCAAAAAATACAAGATGAATTTAATTATGAATTTCTTTACCCAAATCCTATTTATTTTTAAGGAAAACTAATTTCTTCTCTTTCGTTCTTTCGATTTAAATACAAAATAAAATGTTATCACTGATATAACAGTAATTAATATTGTATCCCAATTTTCTTTGAATAAAGTCGTGATATTTTCCATTCTTGATGTTTATAAAGTTTAAAATTATAAAAAAAGCTGCTCTTACGAACAGCTTTTTAGGAATTTATCTTAAATCTATTTGATTAAGCGTGAATTGGACGATTGTCTGTAGCAGCTAAAGCAGCTTCTTTGATCGCTTCTGAGAATGTTGGGTGAGCATGAGACATTCTTGTTAAATCTTCTGCAGATGCACGGAATTCCATTGCTACAACTCCTTCTGCAATTAAATCAGCAGCACGAGCACCAATAATATGCATTCCTAAGATTTCGTCTGTGTTTTTATCAGCTAAAATTTTAGCGAAACCATCTGTATCCATAGATGCACGAGCACGTCCTAAAGCTTTGAAAGGGAAAGAACCAACTTTGTACTCTACTCCTTCTTCTTTTAATTGCTCTTCTGTTTTACCAACTCCTGCAACTTCTGGCCAAGTATAAACAACACCAGGAATTAAGTTATAGTTGATATGAGGTTTTTGACCTGCTAATTGCTCAGCAACTAAAACACCTTCTTCTTCTGCTTTATGTGCTAACATTGCACCAGCAACAACGTCACCAATCGCATAAATGTTAGAAACATTAGTTTGTAAGTGATCGTTTGTTTTGATACGACCTCTTTCGTTAACCTCTACTCCTACGTTTTCTAAACCTAAAGATCCTGTGAAAGCACGACGACCAACAGCTACTAAAGCGTAATCTCCGTTAATTTCGATTTCTTCTCCTTTTTTAGAAGTTGCTTTTAATGTAACATCATTTCCGTTATTTACAACAGAAGTTACACCTGTAGAAGTGTGGAATTTCATTCCTTGTTTTTTCAATACTTTTGTCAATTCTTTAGACAAAGCACCGTCCATTCCTGGAATAACGCGGTCTGCATATTCTACAACTGTTACTTGAGAACCTAAACGTAAGTAAACTGATCCTAACTCTAATCCGATAACACCACCACCGATAACGATTAAGTGTTTTGGAACTTCTGTTAAAGCCAAAGCTTCTGTAGAAGTAATGATACGAGTTTTATCTGTTGGCGCAAATGGTAATTCAGATGAAACTGATCCTGTTGCGATAATTGTATTTTTAGCTTCAATTTCTTGAGTAGAACCGTCTTTAGCAGTTACAACAATATGAGTTGCGTCTTTAAAAGCACCTGTTCCTTCTAAAACATCAATATTATTTTTACTCATCAAGTATTTGATACCAGCTACGTTAGTATCTACAACACCTGCTTTTCGAGCAATCATTTGAGTGAAGTTTACTTTTGGAGCATCGATTTCGATTCCGTGCTCTTTAAAGTGATTTACAGCATCGTAATAGTGGTGAGAAGAATCTAATAAAGCTTTTGATGGAATACATCCTACATTAAGACATGTACCTCCTAAACTTTCTTTCTCGATAATTGCTGTTTTAAATCCTAATTGCGCTGCGCGAATAGCTGCAACATATCCTCCAGGTCCAGCACCAATTACGGCTACATCATAAGAACTCATATAGTTTTATTTTGATTTATTATTATAATTAATTTAAACTCTACAAATATAACCAATATCGAATAGATTTTCGTTATAAAATTATAATGAATTTTGTTAGCTAATTGGGAATAGTATTGATACAATTATTATAGTTTTAATGTAATCTTCCCCTTGTTAAG
>NZ_DJBB01000006.1:0-25229 GCF_002429865.1 Empedobacter sp. UBA5987 | reverse complement strand
ACACAGTTTGTGAGATAGTGTCCTTTATATTCTTAATAATTATCTTGTCGAAGGCATTGGAGATTCTTTGTCTACAACTGGTCTATTTTCGGCGTTTGCTAAAATCCAAATTGTATTAAAAGCTAATTTTGTACGACGTGTCAATAAATCATATTCAATTTTATCTGGCGTATCTCCTGGTTTGTGGTAATCATCGTGCACTCCATTGAAAAAGAAAACAGACGGAATATTATGTTTTGCAAAGTTGTAGTGATCCGAACGATAATAAAAACGATTTGGATCATCTGGTGTATTGTAACGCATATCCAAATCAATTCCTAGACCATCATTTGCCGCTAAAACAGCTTTGTGTAAATCAGAAGACAACATTTCAGATCCAATAACATACACAAAATCTCTTGTTTTTTCGTTGTGCTCATAATCTACGCGCCCAATCATATCAATATTGACATTTGCAATTGTATTTGCAAGAGGAAAAATTGGATGCTCCGAATAATATTTAGAACCTAATAAACCTTTTTCTTCACCAGAAACATGTAACAATAAAACCGAACGTTTTGGACGGATTCCTTTCTTCTCAGCTTCGCGGAAAATACGACCAATTTCCATCACAGCAACAGTTCCAGAACCGTCATCATCAGCACCAGCATATAATTTTCCATCTTTTATTCCTTCGTGATCATAATGTGCCGAAATCACCACAATTTCTTCTGGTTTTTCTGATCCTTTGATGAATCCCATCACATTTCTCATTTGACCTTTTACTCGGTTAAAAGTTCCAGCAGGAATAATTTGGAAATAATTATTATTTGGTCCATTAATTCCTAATTCTTTGTAATAATTAGAGATATAGTTTCCCGCTTTTATTTCGCCTTCAGTTCCAGCATTTCTACCTTCCATATCTGTTCCAGCAATGATGTAAAGCTGTTTTTTTAATTCCGCTTCAGAAATTTTGTCTGTATATTTTACAAGACTCTTTTGATATTTCTCCTGAGAAATTGGTTTTGTAGAATTACAACTTACCAAAGTAGCAACTAGAGTAATTGCAAATAAAAATTGTTTCATGTTAATTTTTTGAATTAAATTTAAAATTAATCTAACCAAGCAGAATAAAAAAAGAAATTTGAATAAAAAACCAATATTTATACGGATTCTATCCGATTTTGGAATTGTCTTTTTTATATTTGCCCGTTTTTAAATAAATTATGTCACAATTATTCAGAAAAAAATCTGTCGAATCCATTTTAGCAGAGTCTGCAAAGAACACGTCTACAATGAAAAGAACCTTAGGTGTTCGTGATTTAACAGGTTTTGGTATCGCCGCAATTGTTGGAGCTGGTATTTTTAGTACCATTGGTCGAGCTAGTTTCGAGGGCGGTCCAGCAGTTATCTTCCTTTTTATTTTTACGGCAATTGCCTGTGGTTTTACAGCTTTTGCTTATGCAGAATTTGCTTCGTTAGTGCCTGTTTCGGGTAGTGCGTATACCTATAGCTATGTTGCATTTGGAGAATTATTTGCTTGGGTAATTGGTTGGGCATTGATTATGGAATATGCGATTGGGAATATTGTGCTCGCGATTTCGTGGAGTGATTATTTTACCACCTTGCTCTCCGGAATGGGATTGCATCTGCCAGAATGGATGACAATGGATTATTTTACAGCGAGAGAAGGTTTTGAATTTATTTCGAATGAATTAGCGAAAGGTAAGACATTAGAAGGGATTGCAAATTCACCTTATGCACAAGAGATTCCAAAATATTTAGCTTTCAAAGATGCACCATATTTAGGATTCAATTTAGTGGTGGATATTCCTGCATTAATCATTACTTTTTTGATTACAGTTTTGGTTTATCGCGGAATTAATGAATCGAGAAAAGCAAGTAACGCAATGGTTGTGTTAAAATTAGCTGTGGTGCTTTTGGTAATTGTGGTTGGTGCTTTTTATGTGAATCCAGATAATTGGAATCCTTTTGCACCGAATGGAATAGGAGGTGTTTTGGCTGGAGTTTCGTCTGTTTTTTACGCTTATATTGGGTTTGATGCGATTAGTACAACTGCGGAAGAATGTAAAGATCCGAAACGAGATTTGCCTCGTGGAATTTTTGCGTCTATCATTATTTGTACTGTTTTATATGTGCTGATTGCGTTGGTAATAACGGGAATGGTTCATTATTCTGAATTGAATGTTGGAGATCCTTTGGCGTATGTTTTTGATAAAATTCAAGATTTAAAGTGGTTGGCAGGAATTATTGCTTTTTCGGCTGTAGTAGCGATGGCGAGTGTATTTATTGTTTTTCAAATTGGGCAACCTCGTATTTGGATGACAATGTCTCGTGATGGATTATTACCAAAGAAATTCTCTACAATTCATCCAAAGTTTAAAACACCTTCGTTTGCAACTATTTTTACTGGATTTGTTGTAGGTATTCCTATTTTATTTACAGATTTAGAATTGGTTGTTGATGCTTGTTCTATCGGAACTTTGTTTGCTTTTGTTTTAGTTTGTGCTGCTGTACTTCGTATGGATGCTGATCCTAATGCGAAAAGAGGAAATTTTAAAACGCCTTTTATCAATGCAAAATACATTATGCCTATTGTAACTGCGGTGATTGTATTTTTATGCGCAACAACGTTTAAAGATGATTCGATTGATTTCTTTACGAATAAACCGCAACCTATGCCAGTTGAACATTTTGTAAGTTCGTTAACGCCAAAAGAACTAAAAGATTCTTATGCAACAATTAATGAATTAACAGGATCTGAAATTGAATTTTTGGATGATTATTTGGCTCAACTATCACCAGAACAATACAAATCTACTTTGAGCAAATTGCCAGTTTATGAAGATAAGAAAATGGAAAAAGGTTGGGATGTTTTCAAACACAAAATTCCAATGATTCTATTCTTAATGATTTATGTTTTTATGGTAGTTAGAACATTTTTCAAAAGAACATCTATTATTCCGTTAGCAGGAATGTTGTGTTGTTTTTATATGATGGCACAATTAGGATTGAAAAACTGGATGATTTTCTTGATTTGGATCGCAATTGGTTTGACAATTTATTTCACTTATGGTTATAAACATAGTAAGTTAAGAAATCAAAATTCATAATAGTTCTAAAAGCGATTCAATTTTGAATCGCTTTTTTCTTAAAATTATTTCATCAAATAAGTTATATAACTTCTTTATTTCACCTCAAAACTCTACCTTTGTCTTATAAATTTGACGACAAATGTTTAGAACTCATACTTGTGGTGAATTAACACAAGCCAACATTAATGAAAAAGTAACGTTAAGCGGTTGGGTATCAACGCTACGTGACAAAGGTTTTATGATGTGGATCGATTTACGTGATCGCTACGGAATCACACAAATCATCTTAGATGAAGAACGTTCTTCGAAAGAATTATTTGAAACTGCTCGTAATTTAGGACGTGAGTTCGTAATTCAAGTTACAGGAACTGTAATCGAAAGAGCTTCAAAAAATCCAAACATTCCAACAGGAGATATCGAAATCTTAGCAGAAAACATTACAATTTTGAATGAATCTGCATTGCCTCCATTTACAATCGAAGATAATACAGATGGTGGAGAAGATATCCGTATGAAATATCGTTATTTAGATATTCGTCGTAATCCAGTAAAAGAAAAATTAATCTTCCGTTCTAAAGTTGCGCAGGAAGTCCGTAAATATTTAGATGCACAAGAATTTGTAGAAGTTGAAACACCAGTTTTAATCAAATCTACACCAGAAGGTGCGCGTGATTTTGTGGTTCCTTCTCGTATGAATCCAGGTGAGTTTTATGCATTACCACAATCACCACAAACATTCAAACAATTATTAATGGTAGGAGGTCTTGACCGCTATTTTCAAATTGTAAAATGTTTCCGTGACGAAGATTTACGTGCAGATCGTCAACCAGAGTTTACACAAATTGACTGTGAAATGTCATTTGTTGAACAAGAAGATATCATGAATGTTTTCGAAGGTTTAGCTAAACATTTATTAAATACTTTTAAAGGTTTAGAATTTGATCAATTTCCAAGAATGACATTTGCAGAAGCAATGCGTCGTTATGGAAATGATAAACCAGATATCCGTTTTGGAATGGAGTTCGGTGAAATTACAGACTTAGCGAAAGGAAAAGATTTTAAAATCTTTGATGAGCAAGAATTAATTGTTGGTATTGCTGCTGAAGGATGTAATTCTTACACACGCAAAGACATTGATAAATTAATTGAATGGGTTCAACGTCCACAAATTGGGGCAACTGGACTTGTTTGGGCACGTTACAACGAAGACGGAACGTTCAAATCTTCTGTAGATAAATTTTATTCACAAGAAGATTTAACGGCTTGGGCTGAGCGTATGAACGCAAAACCAGGTGATTTGATGTTGGTAATGTCAGGTAATACAAACAAAGTTCGTGCACAATTATCGGCTTTACGTATGGAAATAGCAGAGCGTTTAGGATTACGTAATCCAGAAGTTTTTGCGCCATTATGGGTTGTCGATTTTCCATTATTAGAATGGGATGAAGATTCTGAAAGATATCACGCAATGCACCATCCATTTACTTCTCCAAAACCAGAGGATATGGAATTAATTGCGACTAATCCAGGTGAAGTTCGTGCAAATGCTTACGATTTAGTTTTAAATGGTAATGAAATCGGTGGAGGTTCTATTCGTATTTTCGATAAAGAAGTTCAAGCCAGAATGTTCGAATTATTAGGATTTACTCCAGAACAAGCAGAAGCGCAATTTGGTTTCTTAATGAACGCTTTCAAATATGGAGCGCCACCTCACGGAGGTTTAGCATTCGGTTTTGACCGTTTTGTATCGATTTTAGATGGTTCTGAAACAATTCGTGATTACATCGCGTTCCCTAAAAATAATTCAGGTCGTGATGTCATGATTGATGCACCAGCTCCAATTGATCAAACACAAATGGAAGAACTGAATATTGCGTCAACATTTGTTGTGAAATAAAAAGAAAAAATTTTCTATAAATATTAAAGACTACTTAAATAAGTAGTCTTTTTTTGTTTCAAATTATAGATATATAAAAAGCCTAAAATTTATAAAATTTCAGGCTTTTCTAATCTTTATTAAAATAAATTAATTTAAATTAATGATATAATCCTCATGTAATATCGTTGATTTAATAAACTTAATTGCCTTTGAAAAAGATAATATTTTGATTATAGTAAACTGTTGCGGTTCTTGATTTTCTGAATAAAATCCAATCATAAATAACTTATTTTACTTAAAAAACGCTAATAAGATAAGTTTATTTTTTAATCAACTGTTAAAATAATGTTATTATTATAAATCACTTTTCTAAGATTGATAATAGCGTATCGCATTCTCCCTAATGCTGTATTTATACTAACATCAGTTTCTTCTGCAATTTCCTTAAAACTTAATTCTTTAAATATTCTAAGTTCTAATACTTCTCTTTGATCTTCTGGTAACTGAGTGACTAAATTTCTTAAATCATTTTCAATTTGTGATTTAATGATTTTAGTTTCAGAACATTCATCACTTATACCAATAAAGTCAAAAATATTATATTCTTCATTGTAACCAACAGTTTCGCTAACCGTTGGCATTCTTTTGTTTGATCGAAAATAGTCAATAGTTAAATTGTGAGCAATACGCATAACCCAAGGCAAAAATTTACCTTCTTCGTTATATCGTCCACTTTTTAATGTAAGGATTACTTTGATAAAAGTGTCCTGAAATATATCTTCAGTGACATCTTTATCTAAGACTTTAGAGTATATAAAACTATAGATTCTTCCTTTGTATTTCTCTATCAATGTTTCTAAAGCATTTTCATTACCTCTTAAATAATCTTGGATTAATAAAGAGTCGTCTTCATAGTTCATAGTAGCAATTGTTAATTTTTAAAGTAGAATTAAATCTATAGGCTGTATTTTTTTGTTTATTCAAATATAAGTAAACAAAAATTTCTTACAATTTTTTTAACATAATTATTCATAATTTTTTTTAAAAATTTCTTAAAAAAATAAATAATTGTTAATTTTTGCTATTATGTATAATAATGTATTCACTTTATTGTGGATTTAATAAAACTATAAATAAGAGTTGTATAGAATTAATTTAGATGAATTGCATTCTTAGAACTCATTTTTTGTATTTTAACATTTGATAAAGATTTAGAAAAGGATAAAATTTTATCTATGGTTGATTTTTTTGGACCTAAAGTTCGTAATTCTTTTTTCATATAAGTGGTTTAAAAAATTAAAATCAAATATTAGTCCACAATATTAATTTATTGTAAAAAAGTCTTCTCAATTTGAGAAGACTTATAAAATAAACTATTTTTTAATCTAGGATTAAATCTTTGCGATGTGTTGAACTAAATCAACTACTTTGTTTGAGTAACCAATTTCGTTATCATACCAAGCAACTAATTTAACGAAAGTAGGGTTTAGCATGATACCAGCTTCTGCATCGAAAATAGATGTTCTTGTATCACCTACGAAATCTTGAGAAACAACAGCATCTTCTGTGTATCCTACAATTCCTTTCAAATCTCCTTCAGCAGCTTCGCGCATTACTTTTTTGATTTCGTCGTAGTTTGTTTCTTTTGCTAATTTAACTGTTAAATCAACTACAGAAACGTCAACTGTTGGTACACGGAAAGACATTCCTGTTAATTTACCATTCAATTCTGGAATTACTTTTCCAACTGCTTTCGCAGCTCCAGTAGATGAAGGAATGATGTTTACCATTGCACTACGTCCTCCTCTCCAATCTTTCATTGATGGTCCGTCAACTGTTTTTTGAGTTGCAGTAGTTGCGTGAACTGTAGTCATTAAAGCTTCCACAATTCCGAAATTTTCGTGAATTACTTTTGCTAATGGTGCTAAACAGTTTGTTGTACAAGAAGCGTTAGAAACGATTGTATCTTCTGCTGTCACAGATTCGTGGTTAACCCCCATTACAAACATAGGAGTATCATCTTTAGAAGGACCTGTTAAAACAACTTTTTTCGCTCCAGCTTCGATGTGTTTTCCTGCAGTTTCTTTTGTTAAGAATAAACCTGTTGCTTCGATTACGATATCAGCTCCAACTTCGTCCCATTTCAAGTTTGCTGGGTCTCTTTCTGCTGTAACGCGAATTGTTTGTCCATTAACAATTAAGTTTCCGTTTTCTACTTTAACTTCTCCGTTAAATTTTCCGTGAACCGAATCATACTTTAGCATATAAGCTAAATAATCAACGTCTACTAAATCGTTAATACCTACGATTTCAATATCGTTTCTCTCAATAGCAACCCCGAAAACAAGGCTACCAATTCTTCCGAATCCGTTGATTCCAATTTTAATTTTTGACATAGTATATATAATTTCCCTTTATATTAAATGTTTAAATCGCTAAAATATTAGCTACTTTGATTAACTCTTCGTCAATCTCATTGTGTTTTTTGATGGCTTCATCTATCGCTGTAAATACAACTTTATTAGAGCGAATTCCAGCCATAAGATTTGTTTTTCCTTCTAATAAACCTTCTACAGCAGCAATTCCTAAACGACTTGCTAAAACGCGATCGTGACAAGATGGAGAACCACCACGTTGTATGTGTCCTAAAACAGTTACACGAATATCATATTCAGGATGACGATTTTGAACTTGTTTTGCTAATTCAAAAACTCCACCTAATTTTTCACCTTCTGCAACTACAACGATGCTTGATTTTTTTCCAGATTTTTCTGAACGTTCCAAAGAAGAACATAATTCTTCGACGCTATCACGCTGTTCTGGAATCAAAATATCTTGTGCACCTGAAGCAATTCCACTATTTAAAGCAATAAAACCTGCATCACGTCCCATAACTTCTACAAAAAATACACGATCATGTGAAGTTGCTGTATCTCTTAATTTATCAATTGCATCAATGACAGTATTCAAAGCTGTATCATATCCAATTGTAAAATCTGTTCCAAAAATATCATTGTCAATTGTTCCCGGAATTCCAATAAATGGAACACCAAACTCTTGATGAAAGATATTTGCTCCTGTAAAAGAACCATCTCCACCAATTACAACTAAAGCATCAATGTTATTTTGTTTTAGATGATCGTATGCTTTTTGACGACCTTCTGCAGTTTTGAATTCTAAAGAACGAGCTGTTTTAAGGATTGTACCACCTTGATTGATAATGTTTTTTACCGAACGAGGTCCAAGTTCAATCATATCATTGTTAATCAAACCTTCGTAACCTTGACGGATTCCTACTGATTTGATATCGTAGTACTTACATGCTCTTACAACGGCACGTAAGGCCGCATTCATTCCAGGCGCATCACCTCCAGAGGTTAATACACCAATTCTTTTTATATTGTTTCCCACGTTTTTCCCTTTATTAAATCAAATATAATAAAAAATCAGAATATTATTATAATTGGTAGTATGAAAGATAAATTAATCTTCGTCGACAGGTTTTAACGTTCCGTCTGCAAAATCTCGTTGAAGAATAACCGCAATATACAAATCTTCTCGTGTTCGCTTCGGATCATAAGTTTGTTTCAGATCAATATTAAACGCACCACTTGCTGCTTGATAAAGAAAAGCATTCAATCCGCCACGTAATTCTTTTATAATATCGTATGTTGTTTTATCTGTTTCTTTATAGATTAATTTAGTAAGAATTTGACCTCGAGAACTTGACATATTTTTTAATTGATTCTCAAATTGATCAGCCAAATCTTTTTGACGAGATTTTACGAAACGCTTTTTATCGCGTCTTTTATCCATTGTTTGAATCGTATCGGATACATAATTGTATTCTCTAACAGCAGTTCTTACATACGGCCAAACATCGCGAACGCGCTTTCTTAACCATAAATAATACTTTTTTTCTAAATCAGTTTTTAAATGAACCGAATAACTATTCATTTCATTAAGATGTATTGTGTCTAGAGGATTAAACGCAAATTCATCTAAATTAATTGAATCATTTTTAATTTCTTGTGCAGGATTTTTTCCACCTAAATCTAACCCAAAAATTTGAGCATTAACATTAGATAATCCAACAAAAGTAAGTAGTAAAGTTATATGATAGATATAAAATTTCATATCAGAATTAGTTCAAAAATTGTTCCTAAAATTAGTACATTTGTTAGATAAATAAACTAAAATGAGTACAAATAATTTGTTTGATCAACAATCTTTGGATTTTTTGACAAAATATTTAAATACAGCTTCACCTACAGGTTTTGAAAGTGAAGGACAAAAAGTTTGGATGGATTACATAGAACCATACGTAGATGAGGTAAAAACAGATAATTATGGATCTGCTTATGGTGTAATAAATCCTGAAGCGAAGTATAAAGTTGTGATTGAAGCCCATGCTGATGAGATTTCTTGGTTTGTGAATTATATTTCTGATGACGGATTGATTTATGTGATTCGTAACGGAGGATCAGATCATATGATTGCGCCTTCTAAAGTGGTTAACATTCATACCAAAAAAGGAATTGTAAAAGGTGTTTTTGGTTGGCCAGCTATTCATTTGCGTCAAGCAGGAAAAGACGAAGCGCCGACTCCAGATAAAATTTGGATTGATACAGGTTGTACATCGAAAGAGGAAGTTTTAGAACTTGGAATTCATGTTGGTTGTGTGATTACTTATCCTGATGAATTTTTTACGTTGAATGACCGTTATTTTGTTTGTCGTGCGATAGACAATAGAATGGGAGGATTTATGATTGCTGAGGTTGCGCGTAAATTGGCTGAAAATAAAGATCAATTAGATTTTGGTTTATACGTTGTAAATGCGGTTCAGGAAGAAGTAGGATTGCGTGGTGCGGAAATGATTACACAAACAATTAAACCAAATGTTGCAATTATTACGGACGTTACACACGATACTACAACTCCAATGATTACAAAATCGAAAGAAGGTGAGCAAAAATGTGGTGATGGTCCAGTTGTTTATTATGCGCCAGCGGTGCAAAATAATGTGCGCGAATTAATTATTGATGCAGCTGAGAAAAACAATATTCCTTTTCAGCGTGCGGCAAGTTCTCGTGTAACAGGAACGGATACAGATGCTTTTGCATATAGTAATGGAGGTGTTCCGTCTGCTTTAATTTCGTTGCCGTTGCGTTATATGCACACAACTGTTGAAATGGTTCATCAAGCTGATGTAAAAAATGTCATCGAGTTGATTTACGCATCAGTGAAAACAATTAAAAATGAACAAAGTTTTAAATATCATACTGTTTAAAATATAAAGTGATTAAAAACGAAAAGGCTGTCGTAAGACAGCTTTTTCGTTTTTAATTGTCCCTTCCTAAGATAAGTTGACACTAAAATCAACTTATTATGAAACATCGGATTTAGAAAGAAACATCGAACACAACGGGATTATACTTTAGGCTTTAAATTAGCCGTTGTATCTCAAGTAGAAAAAGTCGATTTTCGTATAAACAAGCACAAAAATGCTAGGGAATTAAAATACAAAGAAGGAGTAAAGTTTTGGTTTGCCTCAGAAAATGTGGTAAGTTAGATTGGAACCTAACAATTATACATACGATGTAGAAACAAGAACAAACACCAGCGCAAAAGATCAAACGGTTATAACGAGAATTAGCCGATGAAAAGCTAAGAGTCAAAATTCTCAACCCCATGATGGATATAGCCGATGAACAACTTGGTACTCTAATCACAAAAAAGTTCAATATCTAACACTCCTCAAGAGCCAAAAAAAAATAAATGTTTTCTGCTCTTGTCGATTGCTTGGGTTAAGTCGCCAAAGTTTCTATGCGGCACTAAAACGTCATACTATTCGAGAATCAGAGCTTTTACAGGTTAAATGATTAGTTTTGGAAGTTCGGATGAAATTACCACGATTAGGAACTCGAAAGCTTCATGATATCTTGAATGAACAGCTAAAAGAACTTAACATAAAGATGGGTCGAGATGCTTTATTTTGTTATCTGAGAAGAGAAAATTTACTCATAAAATCTAAAAAACATTATACAAGAACTACATTCTCTAACCATTGGTTAAGGAAACATCCTAATTTATACAAAGAAATAGAGGTTAATAAAACAGAACAGGTTTTTATGAGTGATATAACATATGTAAAAACGAAGCAAACTGTTTGTTATTATTCTTTAGTTCCAGATGCGAATAGTCGAAAAATAATTGGTTATTCTGTAAGTGAAAATATGAGTGCAGAAAATGTATCTTTAGCCCTGAAGATGGCTATTAAAAACAGAGTGAGTAAGTAGAAAGTAATCCATCATTCGGATAGAGGATTGCAATATTGCTCGGAATATTATCAAGCGATTTTAAAACAAAATCAGATGATACCATCGATGACTGAGGGCTATGATTGTTATCAACATGCTTTGGCTGAAAGAATTAATGGAATATTAAAACAAGAGTTTTTGATCGAAAAGCAAAAGATATTACTGAATTAACTAAAATGGTGTAACAAATTGTGTATCTTTATAATAATACAAGACTTCATATAAGTCTTAATATGCAGACCCCGGAAATGAGACAAAAAAAATCCGAAGAAATAAAATCTCTTCGGATATAAATATTGTTTAATAACTGTCAATCTATTTTTATGACTAGTCAATCAATTAACCCGTAGTGTATTTGTATTAGATTGTATATAAAAGTTATACAAAAAGCTAAAAATCATTAATTTGTAGTGATTGCACAAACAATTTAATGCACAACTTTATAGCAAATTACGGAAAAATTTATAAGTATAAAAGGGTTTAGGTCTTGAAAGTGAGAATTTATTATTTCAGATACGAAGGTCCAGATTATCTGACTTGAAAATAGTTGCCTTAAATCTGAATTCAGAAACATGAGTATTGATAGTGAATANNCATTATTATGGGTATAAACTTCATGCTGTTTTGTTATTTAAGTATTGATTTACAAAGTCTTAATATTAGTACAGTATCAGTGCTTGACATTCATAATCTGAAAGATATAAAAACATGAATTTAAAAATTGTACACTCTTGGGTGATAAAGAAAATTTATACGTACAATACCAATTCGATTTGTTTATATCGCGCAATATAAAGCTGGAAGTTCCTATGAGAACAAATAAAAAAAACTTTAATGATCAACCTTTTGAAATAGGTAAATACAGAAAAAGGATAGAAACGTTATTCTATCAACTATGCGATAAGTACATGATTAGACGTAATTAGGCTAAAAGCTTTTTAAGGTTTAAAACTAGGATACTATCAAAAATACTAAAGCTCACAATTCTTCAAACAATAAACACAAACCAAAATAGGAATATTAACAACTTAAAAATTAATATTACCTAAATGCACTAGGGGTTTGAATAAATATTATTTTACTTTATTTTTGATCCACTTGGCAACGGGTTTCTCAAAATATTCAAACGTTAATGCACTTAAAATTAAAGCAATAACAAAATAAATTCCAATTTTCTGAAAATCATTGATTTTAGGTAAATATTGATTTCCATATTTTATCACAATCATATGAATCATGTAAAACGCAAAACTGATTTCACCTAAATAAACCAGAATTTTGTGTTGAAGTATTTTCGAAAAGAAACCTTTTTGTAAAGCAAAAATTAAAACAATTCCAACCATCGGAATCCAATAATAAATTCCATAACGAAAAGCTCTCGCAACATCATTGTGGAAGTAAAAAAAGATTGCCAAAACCGTAATTGCAGCGATTTCTATTAAAGTTCCTTTCGAAAAACTGATAGGCGTATCTTTTATCTTTTTATAGATTTGACAGGTAATAATTCCTAAAATAAAATCGAAACTGCGAACAATTGGATTGATGTAAAAAATTGCTTTTTCCAACTTCATATTTGTTCTGAAATAAGGTTCAGCAAAAATGATAATCGGAATAATTAGTAATAAAATATATTTCAGTTTCGGAAATTTATGCAACCAAATCACATAAAAAGGAAACATTAAATAGAAAAATAATTCGGTCGAAATACTCCATGAAACGTTATTAATAGAGAAATAAAAGTCTTTTACTGGAATATAAGATTGTAATAAAAATAAGTTTGCACCTGCAATATCCCAATGAAAATAACCTTGCCAAACATTGATGATAACAAACGGTAACATGACACAAAAGGTTAGGACATGAAGCGGATAAATACGAGCAATTCGCGCGATATAAAACTTCTTTTTATCAAAATTTGGATTGTCGATGACTTTCTTTTCGTAATTAAGCGCCAAAACAAATCCGCTCAAAATAAAGAAAAAACCAACACCAAGATAACCTTCGAAAAAGACGTTATTTTTTAGATAATTATACCAAGCTAAATCGGTTTTTACAAACGTTAAATGGCTTAAGAAAACAACAAAAGCAAAGAAAAAACGTAAAGAAGTTAAGCTATTTAGCATTAGTCAATAATTTTAATTTCCATTTGATAATATTCGTCAAACATGCGAATAAATTCGTCCAATTTACTTTCTCTTACCGAAATTGTAAACATGCATTTATCAGAAAAATGCTTGTCTTTAATCTCTCCAGAAATCCGATCGACATTGCGTTCTACAATTCCTTGTTGATCATAATTGAAAACCATTTTTACACGTTTCGAAACAAATTTTTCTACAATATTTGCTTCTTCTAACACAACTTGCGCCGCATATTTATACGCTTTTACCAAACCAGGAATTCCCAACTTTGTTCCGCCAAAATAACGTACAGAAACAATCAAAACATTAGTGATTTCGCTTGATAAAATTTGATTATAAATAGGTAAACCAGCCGAACCACTTGGCTCTCCGTCATCATTTGCACGATGATTTTTACCATCAATTCCAAGTGCGTACGCATAACAATGATGATTGGCGTCGGGATGAATTTCGCGCAATTGATCCAAATAAATTTTGATGTCATCTTCATTTTCAACTGGATAAGCAAAATTAATAAACTTACTACCCAATTCTTTGAAAATTACATCTTCCACCGCTTTCTCGATTGTACGATAATTGTCCGTCATGTTGTATTGAAAAGTACCGCAAAGATAGTTTAAATAGTACTTTTAACGAAAAAAGGTTTTATATTTATGAGTGATGAAAAAAATTATGAATGAAATTGAATGATAAAGTAATTTTAAATACTTTTTTAGGAAAAAAGAATACAAATAATTTAAGAGATGAAAATCATTATTGGATTTTAATTGGAGAAAGTGGAAAAGTTATTGAAATAAATAATGATTTATTTGAAGGAAGAGTTTTAGTGTTATTTGATAATGATTTAGATGAATTAAATCTTAATAATCATAATCTTATCAAAAACTCTCTTTGGATATTAGAAACTGATTTAATAATTGATAAAAGATAAAAAAAGAACCTCATTTCTAAGGTTCTTCAATTTCTATTCTATTTTCGAAAATATTTAATTCATCATTTAAAAAGCGATGCTTTTCAGTTCGAGTTCCTTTCAGTCGAGGAGCTAAAATTCCTTCATTCCAAATAGTATCCGAACTCAAAATTCGTGCTTCATCCCACAAATCAGCATCAATAAAATGTTGTATGGTATCACTTCCACCTTCAATAATCAAGGATTGAATATTGTTTTCGTACAAATAATCCATTACTTGTGGCAATATTTTTTGCGTAAAATCTAATTGAACAAGTTCTAAATTTTCTTCAGAACAATTTTCAATCGAATTGAAAATTACAGTAGGTTGTGTTTGATCAAACAAATGGAAACTTCTCGGAATCGCTAAGTTTTTGTCAATCGCAATTCTCAACGGATTATTTCCTTTCCATAATCGTGTGTTAAGTTGTGGATTATCAATCAAAGCGGTGTTTTTTCCAACCAAAATAGCTTGTTCTTCCGTTCGCCATTTATGTACTAACTGTTTTGTATATTGGTTTGTAATCCACAATTGTACATCATCACGCCCCATGTATCCGTCTTCTGTTTGCGCCCATTTTAAGATAATATATGGACGTTTTTTCTGATGAAATGTTATAAAACGCTTATTGAGTTTGATACATTCTTTTTCCAAAACACCAAGCGTTACATCAACACCATTTTTCAACAAACGTAAATAACCTTGCCCATTTACTTTCGCAAAAGGATCTAAAGTTCCAATTATGACTTTTGGAATTTCTTTTTCTATAATCAAATCCGCACAAGGAGGCGTTTTTCCGTGATGCGAACAAGGCTCTAACGTAACATATAACGTAGATTCTTTTAATAATTCTTGATTTTTAACCGAATTAATTGCGTTCACTTCGGCGTGTGGTCCACCATATTCTGACGTAAAACCTTCGCCTATAATTTTGTTGTTATGTACAATAATAGAACCTACAAACGGATTAGGATATGTTGTTCCTAACCCGTTTGTTGCAATTTGTATACAACGAGCCATATATTGCTCATCGATAGATTGTTGTGTCATGCCTAAAAATTATGCATTAAAATCAATATTGAATAATGTTTTCAGTTTGATTTCTGCTTCAGTTAATTTTTTACGTTTATCGTCAATTTGTTTGTAAACATCTTTTAATAAAGGATTGTTCTCATTTGCATTCGAAAAGAAATGTACATTATTATCCAATTGGTTGATTTCTTTTTCTAAATCCTCAATTATTTTACGTGTTTTTCTAATCTCATCATCCAATAAATTACCATTATTTCCAGATTTTACTTTATTGACAAATGATTTCAACTTATAATCGTTCAATTCATTTTTAGAAAGATTTAAAGCATCTAACTTTTTGTGGTAAACATCTGTAAATTCTTGATTGATTGAAATTTTTTCTGATGGAACTTTTCCTAAACTTGTCCAATTATGTTGAATTTCTTCTAATTGTTTCAACGCTTCATCCTTGTTTTCAGAAATCGTTTGATTTTTGAAATCGTTTAAGAAAGCTTGTTTCTTTTCGAAATTTAGTTCCAATTTTTGATTCGCTTGTTCGTGACGTTTTTTGTAACGATCAAAGAATTGATTACATGTATCTTTGAATTCTTTCCAGATTTTGTCTGAATTTTTTCTTGGAACATGACCAATTTTTTTCCAATCATTTTGGATTTTTTTAATCACTTGTACAGAAGCATTCCAATCCGTGCTTTCCGTATGTTGTTTTGCAATTTCTAACAAAGCTAATTTCTTTTCAAGATTCAATTGTTGCTCTGATTTTAGATTTTTATAGAAATCATTTTTGATGTGATTAAATTGTCTTGTCACTTCTTTGAAAGCTTCCCAAGTTGCAGAATTTTTATCTTTCGGAACACGTCCAATTGTGATAAAGTTCTCACGCAAAGAGTTTATTTCAGAAATAGCTTTTTGCCAATCGCCATGCGATTTTGTTGTTGCTTGCTCAGAAATTTCTTTAATACGAGTGATAATTTGATTTTTCTTTTCTAAATTATCTTTTTGCTCTTGTTTTATTTTTTCATTCAATTCACCTTTACGGTCATGAATTTTATTTGTTAATTCTTTAAATTTTTGCCACGTTGGTTCACGCAAATCTTCTTGTACAGGAACGGCTTCTTCTTTCCATAAACGATGCAAATATTGCAATTCGTTCAAGGCTTTTTGCACGTTTTGCTCTCCAATTAATTCTTCTGCACGTTTGATAATCGATTGACGAACTTCCAGATTATGTGCATAATCTAATGTTTGCAATTCCTTATTCATATCCAAATACGTGTAGAAATTATCTAAATGGAAAAAATAATTTTTGAATACATTTTCAGCATTTTTGCTCGGAATTCTTCCTGCATTGTGCCAACGAGTTTTTAACTCACGAAATTTCTTGAACATTGCCGCCGAAGAATCACTTGGTTCTTGATACAAGGCTTTCAATTCGTCAATAATTTCTAAACGTTCTTTTAAATTATCAGATTCCTTTTTTTCATTTTCTTTATGAAAAACTGCTAATTGATTTTTGAAATCGTTGTAAACAGCGTTAAATTTTGCTCTAAAAGATGTTTCGTATTTAAAATCTAATTCGTCACCACCTTCACTTAAGAAAGCTTCTTTTTTTGCGGCTTCATCTTCTTCTAATTTAGCTTTGAATGCATCACGAATTTGATTAAAATGCTCGCGAATCTCCTGAACATCGTATTTGCTCAATAGATTTTTTGCTTCGTTAATCAAAACATCAAAACTAAATGTTTCGTAATCTTTGAACGAAATATCGCTTATTTTTTCTTGGTTCGTTAACTCTTCCGTTTTGTAAGATTCCGTGTTAGAGTCGTTTGTATTTGCAGGTTTAGGTAGTTGTTCTCCGTCTGCATTTTGCAGGTTATCCATTTCAGTATTCATAAGAAAATATGTTTTGTTTCTCAAATCTAATAAAATTTGAGGACAATATCAAGTCTATTTTGTACGATTATTCCAAATTTTCCAAGCTTTTTCGGCTTGTAAAACCAACATTTCGTGACCATTTTTTATTTTGGCTCCGTTTTGTTGACCATTTTCTAAAAATTTTGTCAATGGTGGATTGTAAATTAAGTCGTACAATAAATGATTTTCGTCGATAAATTGATAGGGTAGAAGCGGAGCGTTTTCAGTATATGGAAAAGTACCAACTGGCGAACAATTCACAATAATTTGATGATTATGAATGATTTCTTTATTTAATTCATCATATGAATAATGATTTTCAGTTTTTGTTCTCGAAACAATTTTATAGTCAATTTTCAATAAATCAAGAATATAAAAAACCGCTTTTGCAGCACCTCCATTTCCTAACACCAATGCTTTTTTATGATGAGGTTCTAAAATAGGTTCTATCGAATGATGAAAACCATAACAATCTGTATTATGCCCGATTCGTTTTCCATCTTGTATCAAAACTGTATTAACCGCACCAATTGCTTTAGCTTCTGGTGATAATTCGTCCAAGAATGGAATGATTTCTTGTTTGTAAGGAATTGTAACATTAAAGCCCACTAAACCTTCGGTTTCGAATACTTTTTCTACTTCATCGATTTGCTGTAAATCAAAAACATTGTAGACAGCGTCTACAATGTTTTCGTTTTTAAATTTTTCAGCAAAATAAGATTTAGAAAATGAATAGGAAATATTTCTTCCGATTAATCCAAATTGTCTCATTCTTCTGTTTTATTTTTATTGAATTGAGCTTTCACAATTCGGATAATCAACGGCATATTCGCCAATAATATAATTCCGAAAATGAATTTCTCTAAATTATTTTTTACAATGTCAAACTGACCTAATGTGTGTCCCAAAAGAGAAATAACACCAACCCAAAGTACCGCGCCTATAAAACTATAGGTAATAAATGTGCGATAATTAAGGTTTGTAACACCGCAAATAAATGGAATTATTGTACGAACAACAGGCATAAAACGAGCGATAATAATTGCTTTTTTACCATTTTCGTTAAAAAATTCTGTTGCTTTTTCGATATGTTTCTTTTTAAGAAACCACGAGTCTTTTCGTCCTAAAATCCAGCCACCAAATTTTCGTCCAACATAATAATTTACGTTATCACCAAGAATTGCTGCAACCATCAGTAATGGAATAATATATTCGATATGCAAATGGTTTTGATCATCGCTTGCTGCAATCATTCCGATCGAAAAGATTAGTGCATCTCCAGGTAAAAAAGGCATTAAAAATGACATGATAATTAAGCCTGTTTCAGCAAAAATTATCAAGAATAAAATAGCATATATCCAATAACCGTAATTATTGATAATGTCCATTAAAACCTTGTCTGGGCGTTGAACAAAATTGGTGAAAAACTCAATAATAGATTGCATTTTTTATTTTTTAAGCTCTAATTATATCAGCTCCAATAGCACGTAAACGTACATCGATATCTTCATAACCACGGTCAATTTGATTGATATTATGAATAACAGTTTTTCCTTTTGCAGAAAGGGCAGCAATCAATAAAGACATACCAGCACGAATATCTGGCGAAGTTAATTCGGCTCCTTTCAACGGAGTTTCGTGATTAAGACCAATAACAGTTGCGCGATGTGGATCACATAAAATAATTTGCGCTCCCATATCAATTAATTTATCGACGAAGAATAAACGAGATTCGAACATTTTTTGGTGAATCAAAACACTTCCTTTTGCCTGTGTTGCAATTACCAAAATAATTGATAATAAATCTGGTGTAAATCCTGGCCAAGGAGCATCAGAAATAGTTAAAATAGAACCGTCAATAAAACGCTCGATTTCGTAATGTTCTTGAGCTGGAATATAAATATCGTCATCACGACGTTCTAATTTAATTCCTAATTTTCTGAAAACATCTGGAATAACACCTAAATTTTCCCACGAAACATTTTTGATTGTTAATTCAGATTTTGTCATGGCAGCTAAACCAATCCATGATCCAATTTCTATCATATCTGGTAAACATGAATGTTCAGTTCCCCCTAATTTTTCAACTCCTTCAATTGTTAAAAGATTCGAAGAGATTCCAGAAATTTTAGCACCCATTCTGTTCAACATTTTACACAATTGTTGAATGTAAGGCTCACAGGCAGCGTTGTAAATAGTTGTTGTTCCTTTTGCTAAAACTGCAGCCATAATAATATTTGCAGTTCCTGTTACAGAAGCTTCTTCTAATAACATATAAGAACCTTGTAATCCTTTTTCGTCGACTTCTACACCGTAAAAATCTTCGTCAGGATTGAAACGATATTTTGCTCCTAAAGCTAAGAAACCTTCGAAGTGCGTATCTAAACGACGACGTCCAATTTTATCTCCTCCTGGTTTTGGCATAAAAGCTTCTCCGAAACGAGCTAAAAGTGGTCCCATTAACATGATTGACCCACGTAATGCAGCACCATCTTTGCGAAATTGTTTTCCTTTTAAATAATCTAATCGTAATTCGTCAGCTTGAAAAGTGAAATCTCCTTTTCCATTTTTTTGTGTTTTTACGCCTAAATCACCCAAAATTTCAATCAAACGATTGACATCTCGGATGTCTGGAATATTTTTAACACGAACTTGTTCATTGGTTAATAAAACCGCACATAAAATTTGTAGTACTTCATTTTTAGCACCTTGCGGAGTAATTTCTCCTTTCAAAGGTTTCCCTCCCTTTATTTGAAATGTAGCCATTTAGTTGTATTAAATAGTTTTGATTTAACCTTTATTGTTTCGAACGTTTTGGTTTCGATTGTTGTTATTTTGATTATTTCGGTTATTGTTGTTTTGACGATTATTCGAATTTTGGTTATTATTTCGATTATTGTTATTTTGATGATTACGATTATTGTTTTGGTAACTTCTATTGTTTTGATTGTTATTTGAATGATTATTATTCGAATTCAAACGATCAGGAGAAACCAAATGATCATCAACTTTTCTCAAATCAATTTTACCATCAGATAATTCGTACAAATGATTGAAAATAACTTGATCGTCAACAGTATCTTTATTCCAAAGTAAATAACATTTTTTCATGTGATTGGCAATCGCAAAGTACAAACCTTCGCGTTTTTCGCCTTCTTCCCACGTTACAGCAACATCAATCATTTTACGAATATTGTTTCCGTAATATCTGTATTTATAGATGCTTTTTGGATATTCTACTTTGTTTGGTTTACTATTTACCGTATCTTTTTTTGTCGGAATTGGATAAGGAGATTTTACATCCAAATCAAATTCTGCCATGATAAAAAGTTGATCCCAAAGTTTGTGTTGAAAATCTGGTACATCGCGCAAGTGAGGATTTAATTCTCCCATTACTTCAATTATAATTTCGGCAAATCCGTTGCGTTCTGTTTCGTCTGTTATTGTTTTACAATGATTTACCATTTCTTGAATATGACGACCATATTCTGGAATAATCAATTGTGAACGAAGTGTATTATATTCCATTAAATTTTCTAATGTATTGGTTACAAATTTACAAAATTCTATCCGATTATTTGGGTAGAAAAGGTGTATTGATTGCTAATTTTTTATTAAATTTTATTCCTTAAAAAACGATTATAGTCGGAAGAAGATAAGCCGTAAAACAAGATTTTGTCTATTTAATTCAAAATAGTTAAAAATCTCTATCACCAAGGAAAAATAAGTTAAAACCTTTTGGTTGTAAACAAATATAGTATTTTCTTTTAATAATTTAGAATTTTTGGTTTTTGTTTTAATCTTCCGTATAGTCAATAATATCACCTGGTTTACAACCTAAAGCTTTGCAAATTGCATTCAAAGTTTCGAAACGAATAGCCTTTGCTTTTCCATTTTTTAGAATAGATAAGTTAGATAATGTAATACCAACTTTTTCACTCAAATCATTCAAAGACATTTTACGTTTTGCCATCATGACATCTAAATTGATAATAATTGCCATATTTATATTGTTAAATCGTTTTCTTGTTTCATTTGAATAATTTTAAATAAAATTTAGATTTAGTTTCCATATTTAGTAATAATTTATTTTTCAAATTAAATAGAAATATTTTGAATTGCAAAATAAATTTATTGTAAAACAATAAAAATATATTAATAAACGATTTGATTGTTGTTTTTATAGACGAAATAATTTTTATTGATTTGTAACGTTTTTGAACATTTATACGCTATTTTATATAATCGTTTTGGTGTAGCAAGTGGTACCTTTACAACCGTAAATGAAAACAATTTTTCACATATTTTCTGTCCTTTTTTTGATTGTTCTGTTTAGCTTTTCTAACAAAACAAATCAATCTTCTGCGCATCAAAAAGTAGAAAAAGAGACAATAAAATGTGATAATACAACTAGCACTATTGAGGGATTTACATTTACTGTAGAAGATTTAAAAATCAATGATTTTTCTTTTGATGAATTTATCAACGCAGATGTTAAATTTAATTTTAATCAACAGATTTGTGTTCGTGTTTTTTCTGATTTATTTTCTACTTCAACCAATAAAATTTGCCTTTTGAGGCATTATATCTACGGTTTACCATTTATCTGATAAACATAAAACTTTCTTATACATAACTATTTTCTAAGCATTCATTTTGTTTAGAAAGAGGAAATCTATTCACAAAAATTAAAAATTATGCACGAATTAAGTATTGTCAAAGACATATTTGATACGTTGAACGAGCACTATGATTCGAAAATAGAAGACATAGAAAAAGTTCAAATTACAGCTGGCCTTTTATCAAATGTTCAACCTGTTTTAATCCAAAATGCATTTGATGCATTTATAGCTGATAACCAAAATTATAATGAAATTGAGTTAGAGGTTTTAGTCAATGAAATTGTGGCGTATTGCGAACATTGTCACAAGAATTTCGAAGTCAAATATCACAAATTTGTTTGCGAAGATTGCTCAACACCGTCCAGCACAATTGTCAAAGAAATGAGCTTTTTATCTCGCAAGTCATCTTTAAAAATAAATAATCATTAATTAAACATATTTCAATTATGTCAACAAATACACAAAATCCAAAAAGTCTTGGGAATAGAGTAGGATCTGTTCAATGCGACAACACAACTTTACATTTATTAAAAGCCAACGATTATGTTGCAAATGCGATTCGCGAACGTCTGAAAGATGTTTGTATCATCAATGTTTGTTCGTCTCCAGGATCAGGAAAAACAACGTTGTTACAAGAAATTGGAAAACGTTTGGGAAAAGAATTGAATATTTCTGTTTTAGTTGGTGATCCAGAAACGGAGCGTGATGCAGTTCGTATGCGCGAAGTAGGGATTAATGCTTTACAAATTGTAACAGGTGGAATGTGTCATATCGAAGCGCAAATGATTTTACAAGCTTTGGATCACATTAATTTGGACGGAACAGATTTATTATTTATCGAAAATGTAGGAAATCTTCTTTGTCCATCTGCTTTTGATTTAGGTGAAGATTATCGTGTAACACTTATTGCTACAACAGAAGGTGATGATAAACCAAAAAAATATCCACGTATGTTTTTAACAAGTGAGTTGATGTTGGTTTCTAAATCAGATTTATTAGCATATGTACCCTTTTCTATCGAGGCGGTTACTAAAGATGCAAGAGAGGTTAATCCAAACTTAGAAGTACAAACAATCAGTACGTTGAATGGAGAAGGAATTGACGAATGGTGTCAATGGTTGAAAGAAAAAGTTCAGTTAAAAAAAGAAGCTGCACAACAAAAATAATAGATCGAAACAATGGAAAATCAGTTGGTTATTATAGATGAAATTCAGTTGGTTATTATAGATGAAATTCAGTCAAAAACTGAACAAGTAGAAAATGTTTTGGATCAATTAACAATTGAATGGTTTGAGATTCGAAAACAGAAAATTACGCGAAAAACAACTGCTGGTTTGACATTAGAACTTCGATTACAAACTAAAAATGAGTGGCAGAACGGCGATCGATTATTTCATGAAAACAATTTAATAGCTTCAGTTTACATAAAACCTTGTTTGTGTATTCAGTTTTCTGCAAAGTCGAAGTCCGATGCCGCTGATTTTTGTTACTTCGTTGGCAATCGTCACCTTCCTATTTATTGGAAAAATGACAACGATAATCAACTTTTGCTTCCTTATGATGGTCGTATGTACGAGCAACTTTTGACTCGTTATCAAGACAAAATACAACTTGTTGAAGCACAATTAATCAGTGAATTTTTATTAAAAAATTTGGTAAAAAATTAAACCATGAATTGTAAAATATTTCATCGCATAACCCTTGTTTTATCATTCTTTATTTTCTTTCAAAGTTGTCATTCTTCAAAAAAGAGCGAACAACAAGGCGAAATAAAGGCGGAAGATAGTCGTGGAAAAATAGTTTCGTTACCACAAGAAGCAAAACGAGTGATTGTACTTTTTGAACCTTCTTTGGACGAAATTTATATGTTGCACGCCGAAGATAAAGTGGTTGGAATTCCGCAACAAGTTTTTCAGAATGAAGATAAATTTGAGTTCTATGCAAAACTAGATGAGCGAATCAAAAATAAAACAATTGCGACGCCAACTTTTGGAGGTGGATCAAGTAATATCGAAACAATTGTTGGTTTGCAACCTGATTTAGCGATTGTTTATGAACAAAATATCGAAACAATTCAGCAATTAGAAGAATTAAATATTCCAGTTTTTACCGTTTCAAGTTTAAGTCAAGATAAGATTTACAAAGAATTGCTTGGAATGGGAACTTTATTAGAAAAAAAACAACGTGCAGAGAAAGTGGTTTCTTATGTAAAAGCTGAGGCTAAAAAGTTGAAAGCTCCTGTAAATGAAAAACCTAAAAAAGTCTATTATGCGTGGTCGAAAGGACGTATTTTTTCGACATCTGGAAAAGGAACTTTGTTAGATTTAGCGATCAAATTATCGGGTGCAGAAAATGCTTGTCCGTTAGAAATGGAATCGTCAAATGTTGGTGCAGAATCGATCTATAAATGGAATCCAGATTTGATTGTTCTTTGGAATTTGTATCAACTAAAAGAATTGGATGCTTTGCCAGCGGTAAAATCAAAACAAGTTTTCGCTAAGAATCCTGCGTTTTATTACGATCCGCATACAGTTAAGTTTTTATTATTTGCCAAACAACTTCGCAATTGGTGCTATCCTTCGGCTTATTCGACTGAACAATTAAACAAATAGGTACAAAATGATATCATGCAATTGTACCAAAAACCAGATTTATACAAGAAAAATGCAATCTAAATTGAAATCTTACGGTCTACTTTTGATTTTACCATTAACGGTTGTCATTCTTTCTATGACAATGGGTGCAACGAATTTTGTAGGTATTTCGGAATTGATTCGTTACAGTTCATCTGCAATGAGCAAGTTAATTTCGGGAACAACTAATTTACCTCAATCAAGTATCGAAACTATTTTGTGGCAAGTTCGTTTACCTCGTATTGTATTAACGTTTATTGTTGGTGCAGCTTTGGCATCATCTGGTAATGTTTTACAAGCAATTTTCAGAAACCCAATTGTAGATCCTTTTACATTAGGTATATCATCTGGTTCTGCTGTTGGCGCAGCTTTAGCAATGGTTGTTCCTGTATTATCTATCAATATTTCAGCATTTGTATTTGGAATTTGTGCTGTTTTATTAACGTATTTAATTTCAAAAACAAACCTCAAAAGTTCGTTAATCAATATGGTTTTATCAGGAATGATAATTTCTGGAGTTTTTACAGCCGTTTTGACACTTTTACAATACATCAGCGATCCATACAAATTGCAAATGATTGCGCAATGGACGATGGGAAATTTACATTGTCGTACTTCATAACCTCGTAGACTTTAAATATAATTA
>NZ_DJBB01000015.1:0-102689 GCF_002429865.1 Empedobacter sp. UBA5987 | reverse complement strand
TTTTAAAATATTAGAAAAGAATTTAAATAAACTGACTGACATGAAGTTTATTTTCGAACAAGCAGATATTTTGCAAAAAAGAGAATTTGTTAATATAGTGTTCGACAGTAATTTATACTACGAAAATGGTTTTTATCGAACACCTACAATGATGGATTTATTTTCTGTTAACCATTTGAAAATGAAGGAAGAAAGCTTACTTATTTATACAAAAAAAGAGATTCTAAATAATAGAATCCCTTTCAGCGGAGAGTGAGGGATTATTTCATATTCCCTAGAAAAGAAAGTAATTCTAAGAAAACTCTAGATACTTCGCATCTATTATTTTTTGTTTTTCCTTTCAGTTTTATGAAAATGAAAGGAAAACAACTTCAGAAAAACAAAAAACCCAACAGATTACTCTATTGGGTTTTCTTAGCGGAGAGTGAGGGATTCGAACCCCCGGAGGTGTGACCCTCAACAGTTTTCAAGACTGCCGCATTCGACCACTCTGCCAACTCTCCAATAACGCAGTCTACTGCGGTATTGCGAGTGCAAATATAGAACGCTTTTTCGTTTTTCCAAATTCTAAAAACAATTATTTTTAAAATAATTTTTAACAAAATGATTCTCAATAGAATATTTTTATTGTTTTTTTTGAAAAGAGTCGTTTATATCTTTGTTGTAATTAATTTTAGTCATGATTAGAAGAATTGAAGAAGTAGATTTTCCGAGATTGAGAGATATTTGGGTAAGTTCGGTTAGTAACACACACCATTTTTTAGCAAAAGAAGATTTTGAATATTATAAAGAAAATTTACCTAATTATTTTCCGCATGTAGCCTTATTTGGTTACGAAATCGGAAATCAATTGGTAGGATTTGTAGGTGTTGCAGAGCAAAATCTTGAAATGTTATTTATTCACAATGATTTTCGAAGAAAGGGAGTAGGGAAGACTTTGTTGGATTTTTCTATTCAAGAATTGAATGTGAAATCGGTTGATGTGAATGAACAAAATCAGCAAGCGATTGATTTTTATTTAAGCCAAGGTTTTAAGGTTACTTCTCGTTCTGAAAAAGATAACGAGGGAAAAGCTTATCCTATTTTGCATTTGAGTTTATAATTTCAGGAGAGTAGCTTAACTTTGTCGCATATTTTTTAGCCATGCTTTCATCAACAGAATTATCATCAACTCAAAAAAATCGCATTCGATTCGCTGTTTCGCTCTTCTTTTTTTCGCAAGGTTTAGCTTTTTCGTCTTGGGCAAGTCGTATTCCGACGATTAAATCAGATTTAGGAATTTCTGAAGGACAATTGGGAACATTATTGTTGTTAATGCCGATTGGACAGTTGTGTACAATGGCGCTTTCAGGAAAATTAGTCGCGAAATATGGAAGTAAAAATGTCTTACGAATTGTCGTTTTAATTTATCCTTTAATTCTTTGTTGTATAGGTTTGGCTCAAAATTTTTATCAATTAGGTGCTGTTTTATTTTTCTTTGGAGTAATAGGAAACATGTGCAATATTTCGGTGAATACGCAAGGAGTTGAGGTAGAGAAAATATATGGAAAATCGATTATGTCCTCTTTTCATGGTGCGTGGAGTATCGCTGGTTTTACAGGTGCTTTGATTGGTTTATTGATGATGAATTTGCATGTGAATACATTTTATCATTTTGTGATTATTTATGGCTTAATTATTTTGAGCTGGTTCATTAATAAAAAATATTTAGTCGATTCTACACCAGCTCCAGCGAAGGAAAAGAAATCTATTTTTTCAAAACCAGATACTGTTTTGGTTCAACTAGGAATTATAGGTTTTTTGAGCATGGCAACAGAAGGTGCGATGTTCGATTGGAGTGGTGTTTATTTCCAAGATATTGTAAAAGCGCCACAGAATTTAGTTGTCGTTGGTTATGCTTCGTTTATGGTGATGATGGCAACAGGACGTTTCGTTGGTGATTATTTTATCAGTAAATATGGAAAAAAACGCGTGATGCAAATTAGTGGAATTTTGATGTTTTCTGGTTTGATGCTTTCAGTATTTTTTCCTCAATTTATTGTGTGTACAATTGCATTTATGATGGTTGGATTGGGTGTTGCGTGTAATGTGCCAACGGTTTATAGTGTAGCAGGAAAAAACAAAAATGTAAATCCAGGCGTTGCATTAGCAATGGTTTCAAGTATCTCTTTTTTAGGATTTTTGATGGGACCACCACTGATTGGTTATATTGCTGAAGCTTTTGATTTGAGATATTCTTATGCGTTATTTGCTTGTTTTGGATTGATTATGGTTATTATGGTTGGTAGAATGAAAATTTTTAAAACAGAGTAAAAAAATAATGAAAAACTTGTAAAAAGTAAACATAATTATAAATTTGTTTTTTATTAAATGAAGTAAAACTATGTTTCGATTTTTAGTCAATAACAAGTTTTTTAATGTAATCCTTTCAATATCGTACACATTAGCTATTATAGCATTATTGGTAATGTTTGGATTTGGATTTCCTGTTGAGTATAAACTTTATATAAACATTTTTTTTATCATTCTACTATCTGTCGGAATTTTAAGAACAATACTTAAATATGTTTATTTTAAAGAAAAAATTATTCCGCGAGTCATCATTTTTGATATAGTAAGTATACTATTTATTCTTTATTGTATTAAAATTCAAGTCACTGATTATAGTTGGTTTTTTGTTAGTAAATATTTGCAATTTGCGATTGTACTAAAATTAATTCGAGAAATTGCTACGCCTAATTTTACATTCAAACGATCAGTTATTACGCCGCCGCAACTATTTATTTTCAGTTTTTTCATTTTAGTTTTTGGCGGAGCGTGTTTATTGATGTTGCCAAAAGCAACTTATCATTCAATTTCTTTTTTAGATGCATTGTTTACGTCTACAAGCGCCGTTTGTGTAACGGGGTTAACGTCTGTTGATACCTATGTCACGTACACGCCTGTTGGTCATTTTATTTTAATGTTATTAATACAAGCAGGAGGTTTAGGTATTTTGACATTTGCTGGATATATTGCTTATTTTTTCAAAGGAAATAGTTCTTATGAGAATCAAATAGCATTAGGAAGTATTGCAAACAACGATTCTTTGAGTGAAGTTTTTTCTTTTGTAAAAAGGATTATCTATTTAACTTTTGGTATCGAATTCGTAGGAGCTGTATTAATTTATATTTCAATTGCACCTTATAATATTAGTATTGTTGACAAATTATTTTTTAGTATTTTTCATTCAGTTTCGGCTTTTTGTAATGCAGGTTTTTCTACATTGCCAAATGGATTAATGAACAAAGGTTTTGTTCACAATTATGGATTTCAATCTGTTCTAATCACATTGATATTCTTAGGAGGAATAGGTTTTCCTATCTTGATTAATATTCTACGTTATACAGATTATTTAATCAGAAAATTAATTTCAAAAATTCTCCATAATAAAAATAATCGTAAGAATTGGGTTTTTACATTAAGTTCTAAAGTTAATTTAATCACCTCATTAACAATACTAATTATTTCTACAATCATATTATTCTTCGAAGAATATTATTCTACATTAGGACAACATCAAGGTTTCGGAAAGTTTATTTCAGCTTTATTTATCGCCATAACGCCTCGTACAGCAGGTTTTAATAATATAGATTTTTCTCACTTACAATTCTCTTCCATACTTTTGGTTATTTTGTTAATGTGGATTGGTGCTTCACCAGCATCAACAGGAGGAGGAATTAAAACGAGTACTTTTGCAATTGCAATTCTTAATTTTATTAATATTGCACGCGGAAAAAATAAAATCGAAATTTACAAAAGAGAATTAAGCCCTATCAATGTACAAAAAGCTTTTGCTACAATGACCTTATCTTTTTTAGTCATTGGAATAGGAATATTTTTAATAACAAAATTTGATAATCATTTACATCTTATTGATGTTGCATTCGAAGCTTTTTCAGCTTATTCTACTGTTGGTTTATCATTAAATTTAACACCTACATTATCAGATCCAAGTAAAATTGTTGTCATTACAATGATGTTTATTGGTCGTGTTTCAATGATTACAATTTTGATGGCTTTTTTTAAGAAAACTGTTTCATCTAATTATCGTTATCCATCAGATGATATTTTAATTTAAAAGAAAATTATGAAAATAATAATTATAGGTTTAGGAAATTTCGGCGCGGCGCTTGGTAAGAAAATGGTAAAGCTTGGTCACGAAATTATCGGTGTTGACAATAATATTCAACGTGTTGAAGCTTTGAAAGATAAGTTATCCTATACCATTTGTTTAGATGCAACAGATGAATTATCAATTAATAAATTACCACTAAATAATACAGATATTGTAATTGTAAGTATTGGGGAAAATGAAGGTGCCAATATTATGGCTACTGCTATTTTTAAAAATAAAAATGTAAAACGTTTGATTAGTCGTTCTATCAATTCTTTACACGAAAATGTTTTGCAAGCAATTGGAGTTACAGAAATTATTCGACCCGAAGCTGAATCTGCAGAACGTTGGACAAAAAAACTAAATGTGAAAGGAGTTGTAGATTCTTTTGAATTAAACAAAGAGTTTAGCATTATAGAGGTTGTAACACCAAATGAATTGGTTGGAAAGACGTTTGATGAAATACAATTCAAAAAGCAACATAATATTTTGGTGATGACGATTATTAAAAATAAAGAAGAAGCAAGTTTCTTGGGACAATATAAAATTGTGCCAGAAGTACAAGGTTTTCCGTCATCTAATACGGTAATTACCAAAGATGATGTGTTGGTGATTTATGGTGCAAATCAAGAGATTTATAAGTTTTTGAAGAAATTTAATATTCAATAATCTTATGCTCATTTTTTAAGAGATAAGGCTTATGAATTTTTAAATAAAAAATAATTCCGATAAAATAGCAGACAACATCCAATATATCTGCTGTGTAATTTGAAGAAAATTTTGGCATAAGAAATTCTAACAAAAAACTGAGAACAAACGCCGTAATGACCAAATAACTTGTTGGATAAACGTACAATTGATTGTTGTATTTTACTTTCGAAATGATATAACTTCCCAAATGTGTCATTGCAGGAACGGCAAAAATATCTGTCAGATAATGATTGAGATACTCAATTTCTATGGAATAAATTCGTGTAAGTTTGATAAAAATCCAACTCAGAATATAGAAACTAAAATAAGTATCAAATAGTTTCATTTTTTAAACCACAACAAGAATTATTAACACACAAAAAGCTCCAAGAATCATCAAGAATAGGAAGAAAGCGTCGTCTATTAATTTTTGAGAGGTACTTCGTTTGTCTTTTTTTTCTTCCATTTTTTCATTCTTTCAAGCAAAAGTATTTAATTCATTTCGAATTGCATAAGACGAATGTCATTGTAAAGTTTTTAAAATTGGATAGATTGAATCTTTAAAATATTTTCATAACTTTAAAACAGTAAATGATTGATAATGAAAATACTTTTATTCTTTCTTTTTCCAATTGCTCTTTTTGCGCAAGAAGTTGCTCAGAATGATAATTTAAAAAATAAATTGTTGATGAATTTTGCTCAACAATCTGGCTATTTTGATTTTAAGTATTCGCAAGATTTATCGCTTGAAAAGAATAATGAATTGATGGAAGATTATTTTAAAAATTATTCAAATAAACAACAAGATGTTTCTCCTTTAAAGCCAGTTGAGAAAAGAATTCCTTATGAATATGATGATTCAAAAACATACGGACAAAACTTAATAAGAAGTGTTGTGCATGAGATATTTTTTAGTAAACCACTGAAATTAGGGAAATAAAAAAAGCCCAATCCTTGAATTGAGCTTTAAAATACTATAAAAATATATAAAAATTCTGAGCTTAGAATTTTATATCCTCTGTTGTTGCGATTAAATCTTGAATTGTTTCGCGACGACGAATTAAATAATCCTTATCGTCAATTAACAAGACTTCCGCAGGTTTGAAACGCGAATTGTAGTTCGAAGCCATCGAGAAACAATATGCTCCAGCATTGTGGAAACACAACACATCTCCTTCGCTAATTTCATTTATTTTACGATTCGATCCAAACGTATCTGTTTCACAAATGTATCCCACAACTGTGTAATAACGGCTACGACCTTCTGGATTCGAAATATTTTCAATTTCGTGATGAGCACTATAAAACATCGGACGAATTAAATGGTTGAAACCTGTATCAATTCCAGCAAAAACAGTAGAAGTTGTTTGTTTAACAACATTTACAGTCGCTAAGAAAGATCCTGCTTCCGAAACCATATATTTTCCTGGCTCGAACATTAATGTCAAAGGCTTTCCGTACGTTTTTTCAAACTCATTGAAACGAGCTGATAAACGCTCTCCTAAATATTCAATATCTGTTTCGTCTGCGCCTGGATAGTAAGGAACTTTAAATCCTGATCCAAAATCGATGTAAGATAAATTCTTGAATTCTGCTGCAACTTCAAATAAAATTTCAGCTCCTTGTAAGAAAACATCAATATCTAAAATATCAGAACCTGTATGCATGTGAACACCATCCAAATGTAAACCTGTATTTTCTACAACACGTTTGATATGTGGTAATTGGTGAATAGAAATTCCGAATTTTGAATCAATATGTCCAACCGAAATATTTGCATTTCCACCTGCCATAATATGTGGATTAATACGCACACAAACTGGATATTTAGGAAAATCTTGACCAAATGTTTCTAAAACAGAAAGGTTATCGATATTGATGCGAACACCTAAATCAATTGCTTTTTTAATTTCAGCATACGAAACACCATTTGGCGTATAAATGATTTCTTTAGGCTTGAAACCCGCCATTAATCCCAATTCTACTTCTTGAATAGAAACCGTATCCAATCCTGAACCAAGTGATTTGAAATACTTTAAAAGATTAAGATTTGTGTTCGCCTTACATGCATAATTTAACTTTAAACGTTTGACTGTAGAAAATGCATTTGTCATCTTTTCATATTGCGATCTAATTTTGTTCGCATCATATACATACAAGGGCGCACCATATTTTTGCACCAATTCCAATAGACGTTCTCTATTCAGTTCCATTTTGTTTATTTTTTTGTTTAAAGTTAAATTTCAGTTGCCAAAATTACGGAATACAAATGGTTTTCTGAAGATAATTCAGAATAAACTTATTATAAATCAATAATTTCGAATATTGTTTAAAGATTTAAAAAATATTTCGAATATTATTCGGGAATAAATGTTTTAATCCCTCCACCATTCTTTGAAGTTGAAGACAGAATCGTTCAAATTTAGTGGTTCACCAATCATAGGCGTCAAAATATCGAGCTTATTTTGCTTACCATTCTCTATAATTTTTTCCAAAGGTTCGTCCCAAGCATGTTTTGCCAAAGCAAATTTTGCAGCATGTACAGGAATAATATGTTTTGTTTTCAAATCGTTGATAATTACAGGCAAATCTGTTGGTAAAGCATGAATATATTTCCACGCATCATTATATTGACCATTTTCGAGAATTGCAAAATCAAACGGACCATATTTTTCTCCAATTTCTCTGAAATGCGTATCATAACCGCTGTCACCACCTAAAAATATTTTTTGCGTAGGTGTTTCCAATACATAAGAAGTCCAAAGTGTTGTATTTCGTTTAAATTTTCTACCAGAAAAATGACGAGCTGGTGTAAAAGTAATTTTTAAGTCATTTTTTAATAAAACGCTTGTGTTCCATTCTTCTTCGATTAATTGTTCTGGTAGATAATTCCACTTCTCGAAATGTGCGCCAACTCCAAGCGGAAGAATCACTTTCTCCACTTTTGGACGTAATTCTTTCACTGTTTCATAATCCAAGTGATCGTAATGATCGTGTGAAATAACCAAATAATCAATCTTTGGGAAATCTTTTGCGTGATACGTATTTGCTCCTTTAAATGCTTTATTGAAAATTGGTAAAGGCGAACCGTAATCACTAAAAACAGGATCGATTAGGAAATTAACACCATCCAATTGAATATAATAAGACGAATGTCCCAACCAAATAAATACATTTTCAGATTTATCAATAGATTTGATATCCGTCTGAATATGCGGAATAGAATCTTTCGGATTGAGTTTTGGATTTTTCGCACCAAAGAAAAAGTCCCACATTACTTTTTTAGTATCAAAACCTTCTGCAAATGCAGGTGTGTGATGAATATTTTGAAATTGTCCATTTTTATACAACTTCGATTGTTTCATTCGTTCCAATCGTTTTCCAGTTGCATCAGCACCAAAAGTATCCATTTGTAGAATAGCGAAAGTTGCAATTACAAGAATTACAATCAAACTTAATAGGAAGTAAAGCATTCGTTTAAAAACTTTTCGTTTATTGATTTTTTTCATTAATGATCAAATGTATAAAATTCTTGGATTGCTTTTGAAATAATATATCTTAAGTAAACTGTAACATTTGTAACTTTCATTTTAATTTTGATTTACCAACTTTGTACACGTTTTAGAAAAAATATAAAATGGAATTTATCTTACAACCTTGGCCATGGTATATTGGCGGACCAATAATCGCGATTGTAATGCTTTTATTGATTTATTTCGGAAAAAGTTTTGGATTTTCATCAAACTTCAGAACGATTTGTTCTGCTTTGGGAGGAGGAAAATCATGTGATTTTTTCTCGTTTGATTGGAAATCTCAAAAATGGAATTTATTATTCTTAGTTGGTGCAATAATAGGAGGTTTTGTTTCGGTACATTTTTTATCAGATAATCAAATTCCTGAAATTTCAGATGCTACAATTGCAAAATTGAATACAATGGGATTCGAAAGTGCAGGAAAAGCATATTCTCCAACCGAAATTTTCGAAACAATGTCTGTTAAAAATATTGCTTTATTATTTGTTGGTGGATTGTTAATTGGTTTTGGAACGCGCTACGCAGGAGGTTGTACATCTGGGCATGCGATTTTGGGTTTAAGTGATTTGCAGTTACCTTCATTAATTGCTGTTATCGGCTTTTTTATCGGTGGACTTTTGATGGTTCACGTTTTGTTTCCTTTAATTTTTTAATCTCATGAGAAGTTTAGTTTATATCATATTAGGTGTTATCTTTGGTGTAACCATGTACAAGGCAGAAACAGCCTCTTGGTTTCGTATTTTCGAAATGTTCAATTTTCAATCTTTCCACATGTACGGATTTATTGGTTCGGCTTTGGTTGTCGGTTTGATTGGAATACAATGGATGAAAAAGAAAGAAGCAAAAGATATTGATGGTGAAAAAATTGTGATTCAACCCAAAACAAAATCAATAGCTCGTTATTTGATCGGAGGAATTTTCTTCGGATTAGGTTGGGCATTGGTTGGTGCTTGTCCCGGACCAATATTTGTGTTATTAGGCGCAGGAGTTTATCCAATTTTAATTACAATTGTAGGTGCATTAATCGGTACTTTTCTTTACGGAAAAATTAGAAACAAAATCCCACATTAAACATGATAAAAGAGAAAATAGAAGCAACTTATCCATATCAATTTGAAGATGAATTATTGAATGAAATTGATGAATTAGGATCTTTGATCGAATTTAACGCAAATGATGTGATGATAGATTTGAACCAATTTATCAAAGGAATGCCAATTCTTTTGAGTGGTGCAATCAAGATTATGCGCGAAGATTTTGATGAAGGAGAACTGTTGTTGTATTTTCTTGAAAAAGGTGATACATGTGCGATGACGATGGCGTGTTGTTTGGGTGATAAACAAAGTAAAATACGCGCTGTAGCTGAAACTGATGGAGAATTGGTGATGATTCCGATTGTAAAAATGGACGAATGGTTGGCAAAATATCCATCGTGGAGACGTTTCATTTTTGATAGTTACAATAATAGAATGGAGGAAATGTTGGTAGCGATTGACAATTTAGCTTTTAATGATATGAACGAACGTTTGAAAAAATATCTGTTGGATGTCGCAAGTATCAACAAAGGTAAAGTTGTGGTAAAAACACATCAAGAAATTGCTTACGAGCTCAATACTTCTCGTGTTGTTATTTCTCGTTTGTTGAAAGCGTTAGAAAAAGAAGGTTTCCTTCAACTGAATAGAAACGAAATCACGATTAAGTAAGTAATTATTAAAAAATATAAAAGGAAGCGCATTGTTAAGCTTCCTTTTTTTTTGTTGAAACAATTTATAATAGAAAATTTTATAAAAATAATATCATTTGTAACAAATGTTACAATCTATTTTGATACGGTCAATTACTTTTGTTTTTGTATTTCATAAAACAGATGATTGCCCGTATAGTTTATTTTGGATTGTTGCTATTTACTTTTTTTCCTTTTGTAGAGTCGTCTGTGGCATTACTTTTAGGGATTGGTTATGGTTTAATTTTTCAGAATGAATTTGGGGAAATCTCAAAGAGATATTCAAAGAAATTATTGAATATAGCAATCATTGGTTTAGGATTAGGTTTGAATCTTCACGAGGCTATTTCGGTAAGTAAAGATGGATTTTTTCTCACTTTTATTTCTGTATTAAGTGTTTTTACATTAGGATTTGTATTCTACCGATTATTAAAAATCAACAAGAATACATCGCTGCTGATTACTTCGGGAACTGCTATTTGTGGAGGAAGTGCTATTGCTACAATTTCTTCGGTTTTACAACCAAAAGCGAATCAAATTACCATTGCCATGGCAGTTGTGTTTGTGTTGAATGCGATTGCGTTAATGGTTTTTCCATTTATTGGACATTATTTTCAGTTATCGCAATACCAATTTGGTTTGTGGTCGGCAATTGCAATTCACGATACAAGTTCTGTTGTCGGTGCTGCTAAACAATATGGTGAACAAGCTTTGGAAGTCGCAACAACTGTAAAATTGAGCCGAACATTATGGATTTTTCCATTGGCTTTATTAATTGGTTATTTCAACAAAAAAGAGAACTCTTCTTACAAATTTCCTTATTTTATAATTGGTTTTATAGCAACAATGCTTATCGCTACTTATTTTCCTCAAGGCGAAAAAGTTTATCATATTTTACAAGGAATTTCGAAACAATTAATGATTGTTGCTTTATTTATGATTGGCTCGTTGATTAACTTACAATCCATCAAACAAGCAGGTTTTAAAACCTTATCATACGGAATTTTACTTTGGATTTTTATCTCCATTTTATCTTTGGTTTTGGTTTTAAATTATTTTTAAAATCTTTATTCTCTCTATTTTAAGTCTGTAACATTGGTTACTGTCGATTGTTTTTTAGCAACTTAACTTTGCTTCAACAAATTAAAAAAGGTTAAACCATAAAAATATTATCATATGTTTTTTCAACACATTTTTGAAAAGTCATTGGCGCATTCAAGTTACCTTGTAGGTTGTCAAGCAAAAGGAGAAGCAATTGTAATCGATCCAAAAAGAGATATTGATACATACTTAAAAATAGCAGAAGAAAATAAGCTGAAAATTACGCATATTGCCGAAACACATATTCATGCTGATTATCTTTCTGGTAGCCAAGAGTTAGCTTATGTAACAGGTGCGAAGATGTATTTGTCTGATGAAGGCGGAGAAGATTGGCAATACGATTTTGAACATATCGGATTAAAAAATGGGGATAAAATAGAAGTTGGAAATCTAATTTTTGAGGTGATGCATACACCAGGTCACACGCCAGAAAGTATTAGTCTTTTGTTGACGGATAAACCTGCGACGAAAGAACCAGTTATGATTTTTACTGGAGATTTTGTTTTTGTAGGAGATATTGGTCGTCCAGATTTATTAGAAGAAGCTGCTGGATTAATTGGTACTAAAGAAGTAGGAGCAAAGCAGATGTTTAAATCGTTGAAAAAATTTCAAGCATTACCAGATTATCTACAAGTTTGGCCAGCACATGGAGCAGGTTCTGCTTGCGGAAAAGCTTTGGGAGCTGTAGCAAGTACGACGGTTGGTTATGAGAAAATCAGAAATTGGGCGTTGCAATTTGATTCGAATGAAAAAGCATTTGTTGATTATTTATTGGCAGATCAACCCGAAGCACCAGCTTATTTTACAATGATGAAAAAGTTGAATAAAACAAAACGTCCTTTGTTGATTGAAGTTCCGAAATGGGCTAAATTAACATATATCGAATTTGAAAAAGCGAAAGATTTTGGAATGAAAGTGATTGATGCGCGTATCAAAACAGATTTTTCTCAATTCCATTTACCAGGAACATTAAATATTCAAAACAATAAAACGTTCAATACATGGATGGGTTGGATGGTTAATTATCAAGAACCAATTGTGTTGATTGTAGAAGAGGATGAAGTAGAAGAAATGACGCGAAAATTGATGCGAATTGGTTTGGATAATGTCTATGGTTATATTACTCCAACAGATATGTTGAGTAATTTTAGTTACTTACAATCTTCTATTTTAATCGACGCAGAAACAATTGAAAATTACATTGGAAATGATGAGGTTCAGATTTTAGATGTTAGAGGAGAAGTAGAATTTAAAGAAGGTCATATTGAAGGAGCGAAGCATATTTTTGTCGGTTATTTACCAAAAAGATACAATGAATTAGATCCAACTAAAAAAATTGCTTTGCATTGTCAAGCTGGAGATCGAGCAACGATTGCACAAAGTTTTTTGGAATCGAAAGGTTTTGAAGTTGAAAATTATAGTGGAGGAATTGCTGACTGGAAATTGAATCAAAAACCATTCGTTAAATAATATGTTTTTCAAAAGGATTTTAAAAATGTTGACATCAAATTCGAATGTAGAGAACTATCTACAAGAAGGTGCTTTATTGTTGGATGTTCGTACAAAAGCGGAGTTTTTGGCGGGACATCATGCAGGTGCGGTGAATATTCCGTTGCAAGAATTAGAAGTAAGATTAAAGGAATTACCAAGCAAAAAAATTGTAACAGTTTGTAGAAGTGGAGCTCGTAGTGCGCAAGCAGCAACAATTTTAAATAAAAATGGATTTGAAGCAATAAACGGCGGTCCTTGGCAAACAATAAAATAAGTGTAATAATATCTAAATTTTAAAATGGATTTATTGGATAAAATACAAGGAAATAATTTTTATTTGATTGATTTTTATGCAAATTGGTGTGCTCCATGTCAGTTACAACTTCAGTTTTTAGAAAATTTGAAAGAAAAATTTTCTGATAATGTAGAAATTATAAAAATAGATGTAGATAAAGAGAAAGTAAGTACTATTCAATTTGATGCAATGTATCAAGTAAATGGTGTACCAACTTTGATGCTTTTTCATCAAGGAAAGCTACTTTGGAAACATTATGGAGTAAAGTTTGAAGATGATTTACAGGAAATTGTAAAACAATTTTTGATATAAAAAAAGACAGTAGCTGCTTAATGATTCTTCTTAGAATCAAGTGCAACTACTGTCAAATTATTTTCTTTCTCTTACTTTTTCTTCACGTATTTTTTTGGATTTTTTTTGAATTCAACTTTACAGCTTTTACTACAAAAACCATAAATTTTCTTTTGATAAATTGCGGTATCTGTTAAGAATTGTGCGGTATTCATTCCACAAATAGGATCTTTCTCGTTTACAACTTTTACTTTTAGTTTTTGTTGAGCAAAAATTGAAAAAGAGATGATGAAGAATGTTAATGTTAATATTTTTTTCATTGTTATTGATTTTTAGATTGAAATAAATTGTAATTAAAAAAGAAACCTATTCTGTTTTTTACTTCGATTTCTCCCGAATTTAAATCAGAAAGTATAGGTTGAAAATATTCTATACCAAAATTAAATTTTCGAGCAGCTGCTTCTAATCCTAATTTCGCAAATTGAGCTTTTCCTTTAGATTTTGGAAGCGTCTCCCCAAATTGTTCATTTTTATAATAAAGCTCGTTTTGAAAACCAACTTTTCCAAGTAATTTTAATTCATTGTTAATGAAAAGATGTTGTAATTGAATTAATTGATTCCATTGATCTCCAAATTTGTATTTCTTCTTATTCTCTCCTTTCAAGTTGTAGTCTGTTACTAATTGTAAAGTCGAATTCTTAAAAGCTAATTGGTAATTTATTGCAAACTGAGTATCCCAACTTCCTGTACCTAATTGAAAACTTGGATTGGTTGTTTCAGCATTTGCTTGATTAAATTTTGCGATTGGAATTTTTAAACCTATTGCAGCACTTAATCCATGTTTTAGCTCATTAGAACTTGTGTTTGATTTAATGACTTTAACTATTCCCATCATATTTAAATCTCCAATACCAGAAATAGAAGAAGAGTTTTTACCTTCTTTATTATGAAAATGGTAAGGAATACTAGCATTGATGTCAATTCTATTATTTATTGGAATTCTTGCCCATAATTGAATGGTATTGAACAGTTGCTTTTGTGTTCTTTTATTAGAAAAAGCATCTTCTTTAGCTTTATAAGATTGATGTAGATAACGAATACCAACGAAATTTGAATTTATAAGATTTTCAATTCCATTTGAGGTTGAAGTTGCAGAACAACCGCAAGCATCACAATCTAATTCTAAATCATATAAATGAGAGATTACAATAGAATCATTATCTGTATGTGCAAATAATGAAATGGGTGTAAATAATATAACGAAAAATAAATTGATATATAATTTCATTTTAATAGATTTAAAATTCTGCATAAACAGGGTTATTAATAAATGAGTAATCAGTTAATGTTTTTAGAAAAGAGATAATTGCCTTTTTTTCTTCTTCTGTCATAGGAATTCCAATTCGATTATTTTGTTTGAGTTGAGAATCCAAATTTTTATCATTTTGTACACCTTCTGAATAAAAATTCAAAACAGCTTCTAAACTATAGAATCGTCCATCGTGCATATAAGGTTTGGTCATTTCAATATTTCTTAAACTTGGAACTCTAAACTTCATAAAATCAGTCGAATCTAATGTGACACGATATAAACCTCCATCTTTGTATTGTTTATTATAATACATTCCTGTATTTCGAAAAGACTCATCTGTAAAAAGTGTTCCTTTATGACAACTTGAACATTTCTGTTGAAAAAGTTGTAAACCTTTTTTTTCGGTTTCGGTTAAATTTGTCTCTTTCCTTAAATATTGATCATATTTTGAATCTTTTGATACAACTGAAGCCATAAATTGTCCTAATGCGCTGAGAATACGATTTGCATCGATTTTATCATCTCCAAAAGCATTTTTAAACATTTTTCGATAAGAAGAATCTGATGATAATTTCTTAATGATTTCGGGAAAAGTAGTATCCATCTCTTCTTCAGCTGTAATAGGAGAAATTGGTTGTTGAGCTAAATCATGAATAACGCCATCCCACATAAATCGATTTAGAAATGCCAAATTTTGAATAGGAGGAGCATTTCGAATTCCTAATCGATCATCAATTCCATGACTAACAGGATGTCCGTGGTGAGTAAAGGCATTTTCTTGAATATGGCAAAAAGCACATGAAATAGTATTATTTCTAGATAATCGACCTTCATAAAATAGTTTTTTTCCTAACTCAACTCCATTTTTAGTTAACGGATATTTATCTGTATCAAATGTTATTTTAGGAAAATAAGAAGGAACTTCTAATTGATAAGGTTCATCAACGATTTGTCCATAATCAATATCATCATCGTTACAACTTAGCAAGATGAATAAACTGAAAATGATTGTTATTATTTTATTCATTGTTTGTAGAATTATGCGGTGTTTATAAAACACCGCTATAAACTTTATTGATTTTTTTCGTCGTTATGTACATGATCAACTCGAAACATATTTTGTATATTTTCTGTTACCAATTGTGCAAAGTTGGAAGATCCCATAATGTTATTGTTCGACTCATCTAATATCAATTTATGATCACCACTTAAATAAGTGTTCAAATTTGCCATAATATGAATAGATGGCTTAATCTTAGAAGTTACCCGTGCAGATGTAGGTAAATCTAATGTTACTTCTCTATATAAATCTTGAACATTATTTTTGTTAATATCTCCCATATTTCCAGTATGAGTTAAGAAGAAAGTGTCAGTAGTAGTTTTCCCATAAAAACCTTCTATTTTAAAGAAAACATAACCAGCAGCCCAAGACCAAGTCATTCCATTTTTCTTTGCTTTTTCCCAAAAAGTAGCTTGTCCAGTCTGGCCTAATAAATAAGCTTTCTGAGATACACCAAGTCCAAAACGTACTTTTGTATATTTATTTTGAGGAATATTATCCAAATTTAAATAAACGACATTAGCTATAGCAGAATCTTGATTAATAACAAAAGCGCCTTTGTCTGGATCGTTTTTATGATAATCAAATTCATTTCCTTTTTCGTCAATTAATGTGATGTTAGAAATGATATATTTTAATGTTGTTAATTTATGTTTTTGTCCGTTTGATGAGGTTTGTGTTGTTTGATCTAGAACAATTCCTCCCAAATTATCAAATCCATTTTCAAACTTTAATTGAATTTTACCTGTTTCGGTAGATTTAATTTCAGAGAAATCATCATCGTTGTTGCAGGAAGTAAATAAAGTAAGTAATGCGATAAATGATAAGTTTAAAAAATATTTGATTGTTTTCATTGTAATAATTGTTTAATTTTTTTGAATAAAAATGCTGTTGGAAAACAATAATTGTTCTCCAATACTGAATATTTGTTCTATTAATTAAACAATTGGAGGTTTTAGATATTTAAAAACCCAATCGATAGAATAGGATGATTGCCAAAAGAATCGATGTTTTATTTTTACAATAAAATCTTGAATAAATGGAATATCTAAACATTCGAAATGTATATAAATTTCTGCAAATCGAATATTCTTTACTAAAACCGAATCAGATTCTTGTTCCGTTTCTTTTAGTTGCTTCGATAAATAACATTTTCCATTACATTGCATTTCTGGTCGCTCTTTATTGATACAATATTCATCAATAATCTTCTCCTGAGTACTAATGAATACAGTAAAAGGAATTAATGATCGAAAACCAATTAAAAGCACGAACAATGCAATCAATAAACAATTGAAACTTTTGACAAATCTTATATGAAATGTCAACTTGATTAAATGTTAATGAGATAATAATTTGATAAACAAGAATTATTTATCAAATAGGAGGCTGAAGTTGTTGATCTAATTGATATTGAGTTTCGAAAGCTAACTCGATAGTCGAAATTTTTTCAATAGATTTTGTAAAGGTAGATGTGTTAATTTCGAAGGTAGGTTGATAAATAAAATAATCAATTGCACGCAAAGAAACTTGAATTTTATTATCATCATTTTGTTCATCATTAACAGTCTTGGAAATTTGTTCTTTCAGATAACAAACTCCATTACACAATAATTCTGGACGCTCTATATTAACACAATATTCTTTAGAAATCTTATCATAATTTACCAAATAGTCAATAACTGGTAGCAATGGTCTACAAGTTATTAGAACAACAGTTAGTATGAAAAGGTAAGATTTCAATTCCTTAAAATTTTTATAAAATTAGACAGTTTTTATTTATTTTGAAAATGAAGATTATCAGTTTTTTCAGAAATTGAATTCAAGTTCCTTTTTATTGAAATAATCTTAAAAGGTTTATATTTTTTAGATTGAGAAAGATATCGTAACTTTGAATTAATCATTTTAGGATTAATTTATGGCAAATTTTATCGACATCTATAGGAGAAACAACCAATCGTGGTTGTTTTTGTCGTTGGCATATTTGCATGATGATACTTTCTTAAGAAGCTCGAAAGAGTTTATCAACTAATCCCTGTTACGACTCGAGACAGGGAACCTTCTATTTTTTTTCAATTATCAATTATTTTCAATTTTCTGTAAGGAGATTTGTATCAAATTTTAGCGAATTTTATTTTCGGTCATTTGATATTTGAGTCTTAGAGAATCTTCTTCGAATGATTGAAAGTTTAACTAAGAATTTATCAAAATGACAACAAATATTATTTTAACAACAGGATTATACGATTTAATTAAAGACCATTTAAGAAGAAAAAAAGTAACAGCAGAACAAGAAAATATCTTGACAAAAGAATTGCGTCATGCAGAACAAATTTTGAGAAGAGATTTGGCAGATAATATTGTAACTGTAGGAAAAAAAGTAACAATAAAAGAATTAAATTCAAATCAAGAATATCAATTAAATTTTGTTAGTCCAGAAAAGGCAAAACCGAAAAAGAATCGCCATTCTATTTTAATGGACGAAGGTTTAGCAACAATTGGTTATAAAATTGGCGATGTAATTGAATGGCCAGCAAATGATGGTACAAAAAAATATGAAATTCTGAATGTAGAAGTAGTTTCATAATTTGTCCAAAAGCATAATAAAAAACCGAGCAGTTGCTCGGTTTTTTTATTTGTATTTTTCTGAAAAAATATTTTAAACATCTAAATGTGAAGCAGTAATTTTCTGACCATAAAAAATTGTCGTATTTGCTTCAAAACTTTTCGCATCATCTGTCGTATAAAATGTAAGATGTCCATTTTTTGAGCATTGTGTTTCTACTTCGGGATGGCGATGTAAATAGTCAGTTAATTTATTCGCGACCAATTCTCCTTGCGAAAGAATTGTTACATTTTCTGGTACATATTGCGAAATCACAGGAAGAAGAAGCGGATAATGTGTGCAAGCCAATACAATTGTATCGATTTCGGATGATTGATCAAATAAGCGTTGAATATCTTTTTCTACAATATCGTGCGCAGCTTTGCTATCAATTTCATTATTCTCAACCAAAGGAACCCAAAGTGGACAAGCTAATTGAAAAACATCAATTGTTGGATGAAATTTGTTCATCTCAATTTTATACGATTCGGACAAAACAGTTCCTTGCGTAGCTAAAATTCCGACTTTGTTATTCTTTGTGTATTCATTTATCGATTCTGTTGTTGGGCGAATAACACCCAAAACTCTTTTGCCTTCGGGTAAATCATTTTGCTGAATTGTTCGTAAAGCCTTTGCAGAAGCTGTATTGCAAGCAAGTATAACCAAGTTACATCCCAAATCAAACAATTTAAAAACGCATTCTTTGGTGTATTCATAAACTGTCTCAAACGAGCGAATTCCATAAGGGCAACGAGCATTATCACCTAAATAGATATAATCGTATTGCGGAAGTTTTTTCTGTATTTCTTTGAAAACGGTTAATCCTCCATAACCAGAGTCAAAAACACCAATTGGTCCTTGCATATTCGCTTATTTTTGAAGCACAAATTTACAAAATGTATTAAGATGTTAGCGTAATAATTTGGTTTGAAAATTTACATATAATTAATAGAAATAATAAATTTTATAATCTATTCAACAATTATTTGAATAAAATTATTTTCTTTTCTGCTTCCGTTTTTTATTTCGCCAAATTATAAAACCTGTAATAGGTAAACTTGCCACAATTATTGAAGAAGTAAAGGCTAATATTTTACCAAATAAACCTAATATTTGTCCTGTATGAATGTCGTACATTGAGTTTGCAAACTTTTTACCATTTGATAAATTCTCATTCATTAATTGAGAAACCTGAAATTGTTCCGAATCAAATTGATATTCGTCAACCGCATAATAACGCAAACTTTTATGATACGCTCTTATGGCCAAAGGATTTTTTTCGGGTACGGGTAAATAAATCCAATACATAGAAGCTGTTGGACTATTTTTTAAACTATAAGCATATGCAGAATCAACAATAGTGTAATTGTTTTCTAACATTTTTTTAGGTTGATAGACATATCCTTTTTCTTCATTTGGAAATGATTTTCCAAGATTAACGATTTGCATATATGAATTGCGAACAGGTTTGAAACTAAATGCAATACCTGATAAAGCGACAATAAATGCAATACTAAAAGCATAAAATCCCAGTACATTATGCAAATCATAATTGATACGTTTCCATTTTGCTTTGTATTTTATCGTTAACCCATTTTTAGCTTGTTTTCTCTTTTTGGGCCACCAAAGAATTAAACCGCTTATCATAATCATGATAAAAATAACAGTTGAAAAACCAATTATATTTTTTCCGATATCACCCAATAAAAGATTCATATGAATGTATTGTATCACCAAGAAAAAATCTTGTTTCATATTTTCTTGATGTAAAATTTTCCCTGAATATGGATTAATATACACAAAGTAAGATTCTTTTTTATCATCCATCGTCATCACAACCGTTGATCGATCTTTATCCATATACATCACTCGAAGCACAACATGTTTAGGATTTTTGTCTTGTACTTTATGGATAATTTTACTTGGTTTTATGAATGGTTGATGAACAATCTCGACTTTTCTATAATCAAAAAGAGTATCTTTTATTTCATCTTGAAAACAAAATATAGCTCCTGTTATTGCTACAATACAAACAATAATACCTGTAAATAACCCAAACCATTTGTGAAAGAAGAGAAAATATTTTTTCATTAATAAAGATTAATTTAGAATAAATAAAAATTATATTTGCAGCAAATATAATTTATTTAAAAACACACTATGAAAAAAAATATCATCTGTTTAACAATTTTATTGGGGAGTGCCTCGCTGTTATATGCCCAAACGAATGATAGTATATCCACAGATTTGAATGATGTTGTGGTAGTTGCTTCAAGAAAACCTACTAAAATATCTGATTTGGCAGGAACTGTTTGGGTGATCAATCAAGAACAAATTGCACAACAAGCTAAAAATGGTGTTCCATTAAAAGAAGCTTTAGCGATTATGATTCCAGGGATGGATGTTGGTTCGCAAGGAAGATCAAATTATGGTCAAAATATGCGTGGACGTTCAATGCTGGTGATGATAGATGGAGTTTCTTTAAACAGTATCCGTAACATAAGTCGTCAATTGGATGCAATAGATCCATTTAATATCGAAAGAGTTGAGGTTTTATCTGGTGCAAGCGCAATTTATGGCGGAAATGCGACAGGTGGTATTGTCAACATTGTGACGAAAAAAGCACTAAAAAATGGAATTAGTGGCGAAACAGAACTTGGTTTACGTACAGGTTTTTCAGGAAGTGATGATCATGATTGGCGCGTTGCTCAATCTATTGGTTACAAAAATGATAAATTTACGGGACGTTTGGCTGTTGCATTTCAACAAAATGGCGGAGCTTATGATGCAGATGGTGATCAAATATTTGCAGATATTTCGCAATTAGATTTACAATATAATCAATCTATTGATGTGTTGGCAACAGCAGGTTATAAATTCAATCCGAATCATCAAATCAATGGATCTGTGCAATATTATCGTTCCAAATATAGTGGAGATCGTAGTCTATATTTAGGTGAAAACATTAGTGTTTTAACCAAAGGAGATGCTTCTGTTTTGGAGATGCGTGATGGTTTTGATACGGATAAAAATCCAGGAACAGAGCGTATAATGGGAACATTGAGTTATAATGGAACTAATATTTTAGGAGGGCAAGATGTGTATGTTCAATTTGCTTCTCGTGTCGAGAAATTAGGATTTTATCCATTCCCAGGTAATTTAACGTTGCCTTCTGGGACAAGTCCTTATATGTCGGCTTCTCAACAGGATACGTATTATTCGGGTCTAAAAGCTGTTTTGGTCAAAGATTGGGGAAAATTGAAATTAACATACGGTGCAGATGTTGATTTTGAAAAGTTTGAAGGTCAACAAAATGTATTTGATTCTCAGAAGTCATTATCAAGTGGAGGAATGATTAATCACACTGTTTTAACGATTGATCGTTATCCAACTAATCATTCTACAAGTTTTGCTGGATATGCGCAAGCTGAGTATGATATTTTACCCCAATTGAAAGTTTCGGGAGGAATTCGTTACCAAGATATTTCAATTAAGTTGGATGATTTTATTGGTTCTACTCAACAATTGCAAATCGCTAATGGTTATGGAAACAGCGCCGATTATATTCCAGGCGGAAAAAGTAGCTATAATATGACGATGCTAAATGCTGGTTTGTTGTATAAAATTAATGAATTGAACCAAGTTTGGACAACTTATTCACAAGGAGTTTCGTTGGCTGATCCATCAAAATTTTATGGATATGGAAATTATAAATTTAATTCTGCAACCAATAATTGGGATTTAAGTTCGAGTGTCAATGTAAAAGATTCTCCTCTTTCTGGTGTGAAAACAGGACAATTTGAACTTGGTTATCGTTTCAGAACAAATAATGGATTTAAAGGACAAATCTCTGGATTTATCAGTAATTCCGATAAAAATATTGCTTTAAAACGTGATGGATTAAATCTTTGGGTAGAAGTGGTTGATCAGAAATTAAGAAATATGGGCGTAGAAGCAGAGGTTTCTTATACAAATGGAGGATTTTATGTTGGTGCAAATACATTGTTAATCAAATCTGAAGTGGAGAAAAATGGTGATTGGCAAAAACAAGATGTTTCTACTTCTGGACCTTCTAAATTTACAGCTTACGCAGGTTATGGATTTGATAATTGGAATTTTAGATTTCAAACTTTGCAAAGCTTTAAATACACAGATGGTTTGGAAAATGTGATTGATTCATACAATACATCAGATTTAATGATTGCTTACAAATTACCTTTTGGTAAAATTAATTTAGGTGTTCAGAATATTTTTAATACCGATTACCAAACAATTTGGAGCGCAAAATCACAAGTTTTGTATAGTGCATATAAAGTACCAGAATTGTTCTATTACGCTGGACGAGGAAGAACTTTTAATCTAAGTTTTACATACAATTTTTAATTTATAAAAAGCGAATCTTTTGATTCGCTTTTTTCTTGAAAATAATTTTTAGATAGGAAATATTGAAAACTGTACTAGAAAGTTTTGTGTATTTTATTTATAAAGAAAACTAAACAAGAAAATGTATTAAAACCTTTTCAAATATGGTTATTGGCTTAATGATTGCAATTGAATTTATAAATAAAGTTTCTCACAAAAAGAATGAATTATGAAGCAATTAAATAAAAAAATGATCTCAGGTTTAGCATTAGCAGGTTTGGGAGGATTGTCATACGCTTGGTTGAATTGTCGAAAAGTTAAAATCCCGGATTATGTTACAGCGGTCGAAAATTTTAATCCGCACCAATACATGGGAAAGTGGTATGAAGTTGCACGTTTAGATTTCAAATATGAAAAAAATATGAGTCATGTAACTGCGACTTATTTTTTGAATAAGAAAGGTATAATAGAAGTTCATAACAGAGGTTTTGATTATAAAGAAAATCAATGGAAAGAAGCTCATGGAAAAGCTAAGTTGAATGGAGAAGAAGGGAAAGGAGCTTTAAAAGTTAGTTTCTTTGGACCATTTTATTCAGGATATAATGTAGTGTTGATGAATCCCGATTATGAAACAGCTTTGGTTTTTGGTGAAAGTCATGATTATATGTGGATTTTATCACGACAAAAAACAATTTCGGAAGCAACAAAACAAAAGTTTCTTTTGTATGCAGAAGAAAAAGGATATGCGATAGAGGAACTTACTTGGACTGTACAAGAATAAGTTGATAAATATATTTTCATCTCAAAGGGCTAATTTCNNGAAATTAGCCCTTTGAGATGAATGATGAATAAATTATTCTGCTAATGGATTAATTTGATCTGCTGTCGGAAAATCTTGTCCTGTATTACCGATCGTTTTGTTTAAATCAAATTTTGCAGCATCAGACATATTAGCCCCACCCGCTAATTTTACTTTGTCTAATAAATCGAGTGCTAATTTTTCTTCTTCACGTTGTTCAGCAACCAACCATTGTAAGAAATTCGATGTTGCCCAATCTTCTTCCTCCATACTCATTTTTACAATTTTGTAGATGGATTCGGTATTTTCGATTTCTTGTTTTAAAACAGCTTGAAAACACTCTAATACATTTTTAGGTTCAGGTCCAGGTTTTTTAATTGCTTCAATTTTTACAATACCACCACGTTCTTGCACATATTCTATAATTTTAGCCATATGTACGCGTTCTTCCTGAGAGTGTTTCATCATAAAATTTTTGACTCCGTCCAATTGATTTTCATCTGCCCAACATGCAAGCATAAGATAAATTTGTGCAGAAAAAGCTTCTAATGTAATTTGATCATTTAGTGCTTTTTGTAATGTTTTAGAAATTCTTGTTGTATTCATTTTTAAGTAGAATTTATTTTGAAAATATTGAATGTAATTTTCGCGCCAAACCCTTTTTTTAATTGTTAATACTTTCTAAAATATTGATATTTAGATTTGTTTCAAATATTTTGATAACCTTAAACCTTACTTCTTATTATAAAAATCAATTTGTCGTTGAATTGTTTTTTCGGTTTGAATAATGTCTAATATTAGAATTTTGATGGTCTCTTTTTTGTTCTTTTCTGTTTCATAAAAGTTGGAGTATAAGAAATTCATGAAAAATTCTGTTTTGTTCTTCAATATTAGATAAAGAAGTGATTTTATCATAATTTATCAAGTCAATTTTGGAAGTAGAAACTGATTTCCAAGCGCTTGTTTTAATTTGAGGAATAAAAACACCTTTACATTTCATTGTGACATCCAAAATGTTAACACTTTCGTTATCAGCATAGTATTCCAGCGAATCGACATAAGAATTTTGCAATGGAATATTGTATTTTATTTCTTCTGTTGTTTCATTCAATTCACTTTTTATTGTTGAAAATACTTGATAAATATAAACTTTGTCTTTTCTATTTGTGTTCCAATTGTCAATAAACAGCGCAATCAAAATACCTACGGTAACAGGAATAATTTCTTTAATAAATTGAATAATTTTCTAATGCTTTCTTCATTAATTTTAGTTCTTGTTAATTTATATTGATGTGTTAAATCAAATAAATATCTCATATTCATCGGAATGCACTTTAACTATTTTCAAATTTTTTGATAAATAGTGGCGAAATTTAAAGGTTAACAGTTATGTTGATGTTTTTGAGATTTATATTAAGTTTAATTTGCTCTGTTTTGTTCCTCGAAATTCACTTTTTTGTTGTTTTCTTTCACTTTGTTATTTCCAAAATTGTATGTTAAACTAAGTTTAAAACCTCGGTAATCATTGTATTGATAAAACTCCGAACGATAATCGCTATTATACGAATACCCTTTGTTTTTAATCGTTTTGAATACATCATTTACCACAAAATTAGCTTGTAATTTTTTATCGAAAAACGAAGCTTTAATGCCTGGCGAAAATTCTAATTGATCTTGCAGTTTTATGTTGGCATAGGTGAATGAAAGCGAATGTCAGAAGTTCAGCATCAAATACCGCTTTTTATTATAATTTAGTGTAATAGTCTTGTAAAAGGTATATGACATCGAATAAACTTTCATTTTTTCCAATTCAGAAATTGTCGGTTTTGTGATTGTATAAGATGCATTTGCATTGATTGAGGTTTCCCAAATTTTGAAAATTGTGTTGTAATATACAATATTGAATCCCGTTCTGTTTTGGTCATAACTATTTTTATTACGTTGCTGTAAATTTCGTCCGAAAAACGTGTAATATTCGATGTGTTATTTTGGCTAAATTGATAGTATAGTCCAAATGTAAATTTTCCTTTGTAGATTAATTTAGTTCAATATTATCATTAAATGATGGTTGTAATTTAGGAATTCCTGTGTAATACATATACGGATTCGTGTACCAACGGAATGTATTTAAAGATTGAAAATTGGGACGATTTATTCTTTTGGAATAATCGATACTGAACGAATGATTTGTATTTGGTCTATAACTTATATAAGCTGTAGGAAAGAATTTTCCGTAGATCTTTTTCAGACTGCTGTTTTCGTCATTTGGTGTAAAACCTTCTAGCGAAGTGTATTCGTATCGTAAACCAGGTTTTGCTGACCATTTTTGATTGAAATCTTTTTGAAAACTCACATAAGCCGCGTAATTATTTTCTTTGTACTGAAAAACATTGCTGTTAGTAGGAATCAAAATAAAATCTACTCCATCAAATTCATAATATCCCACATTCGATTTGTTGTCGAGCAAAGTATATTTTAACCCCGTTTCTATATTCAACCATTTGTAAGGTAAAGTAAAATCAACTTGCATCGAAAAGATCGAATACTTCATTTTTCTATTGTTTTGGATTAAAGTTTCGTTATTATTCAACTCATTTTGTGTATTAAAATCATTGAATTTTTTGGGTGAATTATTTAGAAAATTCGCGGTAAAATTTAGCTTTTTTCCAATGCTATCTAATTTTGTCATAATAGGCATTCAAGGTATGTGTATGTGTTGACCAATGTTCTTTTTGATTGGTATACAAAGTAGAATCGATAATAGAATGTGTTTGATATCGGCTGATTCCTTTTGTATCCATATCATAATTCAACTTGCTATAACTGTAAATAAATCCTGTATTTTGATTTTTATTGATTTTGACATCTAAGTTATAATTAACGCTAAAAATCTTCGGGTTATCATGCCTTTCTTCGTTTGTATAAATTGCAGTTTCTTTCCCAATCAGGTTTCGACTATTGTGTAATTTATAATTAATATCACCTTGATTTATTTTTAATGAACTACTTATTTTATTCGATTGATAATTAAGCGTTCCGCCTGTTCTGAAACCATTGTATGAATTTCGTTGATATGAAGAATTTATACTCCCGCTCCAGCCAAGATTGGGATTTTTCTTTAAAATAATATTAATAATTCCGCTATTTCCTTGCGCTTCATATTTTGAAGGAGGAGTTGTAATGATTTCAATTTTCGCAATATCATCGGAGCGCAGCGATTGTAGATAATTAGTAAGTTCGCTTCCTGATAAATTAAGCATTCTATCATTTACCATTACAGCAACATTTCCTTTTCCGACAATAGAAATATTATCATTCAGTACACTCACCATCGGTGTGTTTCGTAAAGCGTCCAAAGCAGACATTCCTTGCGAAGCAATAGAATTTTCGATATTGTAAACAAGTCGATCAACTTTCTGTTCAATCAATTTCTTTTTTGCTGTAATCGTTTTGCCTTCTAAAGTTGTAGCATCTTGAATTTTGACAAGCCCTAAGTCTTTATCTTGCTTGATTTCTATTTCTTGAGAATAAAATTCTACGCCAAATTGTTCTATTTTAGGTAAATAAGTTCCAGCATCTATTTTCATAGAAAATAATCCCAGACTATCTGTATACGCTTGGTTGATAAGTAAACTATCATTTTCGAAAAGAAGAATATCAGCAAATTCAAGTGCTTTATCATGTTGATTGATCACTTTTCCTTTTATTGTGAATTGTTGCCCAAATGCTGATGAACAAAAGCTAAAGGCAATCAAATAGCAGCTAATCAAAATAAGATTTTTCATATGTTATATTAATTTATAACAAAGAAAAAGTATCGAAGAAAGATAAAATTGAAAAAATCGTGCAGCTTAATGTTGCGCATAAATCCAAGCCAATTGTTCTTGTTGAATGCTTGTTTTATTTCTTAATTGATTGGGCGATTGTCCCGTAATTTCTTTAAAATCGCGGATAAAATGAGATTGATCTGTATAATTATTTTGGTAAGCGATATGCGTAAGTTTTTCTTTTTCGAAATGAAGAACAGAATCTAGCGCTTTTCTAAATCGAACTGTTTTCAAAAAAGATTTCGGACTTTGCCCAATCTGATTCATAAACAAGCGATATAAAGTCGATTCGTTCATCGAAAGTTGTTTGGCTAAAGGACCAACTTTTAATTCATTCGTTTGTTGAATGAGATATAAGATTTCTTTGGTTTTAGTAGTTAAATAATCTTGATTCAAGCTTTTCAATAGTATATTTTCGAGCATTGAAATTCTTTTCAAAGAGTTCTTTTCCTCAAATAATTGTTCTGTAAAATCTGTTGCAAATTTTGGAAAAATCATTTCGAAAACTTCATCACTTTTAATTAATTCATCGTACGAAATATTTGTAAATAAACGTAACGCAGCTGGATGAAAAATAATACAAACTTCATCTAAAGTAGCATTAATGCTTACATTAAGATTAGATTCATGAAATCCTGATAAATAACTTTTGTATGTAGCATTTCCTTTTAGGGTAAAAAGATGTTTGCTGGTTTTATTTTGTTCGAGAACGATTTTATTCTGCTTGTAAATGGAAAGACAAAGATTAGTATTAGGAAAAGTTGAATAGTCAATCTTTTCATCCTTTTCAGATTTGAAAAGGATGAAATATTGAACAATATTTTTTAATTCAGGATGATGAGGTTGTATAATTTCGGTTTTCATAAACGTACATGTAATATAATCAATTTGCGCGAATAACACGTTGATAACGTGTTCTATTCTATAGACGTTTTTGTTTGATATATGTTACCTGTAAGTTTGAATTATTTTTAATCTTCCTCCACAAATTTAGGTTGAGAAGCTTTTATTCCAAAAAATGTTAGGATCATCATGCAGAACATTAAAAAGTATAATGAATAGCTCCAAGTAGAATCGATATCATATAATTTTCCGAAAATAGGAGGTCCAAATGCCGCAATTAAATAACCAACAGATTGTGCCATTCCCGAAATTTTGATGGTTCCAACCATTGTTTTTGTTCTCAATGAGAAGAATAAAATAGAAAGACTAAAGGCAAATCCTCCTGCAATTCCAATTAAAATAGCACTCAAATAGCTGAATTTCGCTTTGAAAATTAACAATGTTATGATTCCAATAAAATATAAAGCAGAAGTTATGTAAATCATAATTTTTGGATTTTTCATGCGCGAAGCTAAAACTGGACTAACTAACATGGCGGGTAACATGGCAAGTTGTAAAACCGAAAATACCCAACCTGCATTGGTTTTTGTCATGCCAAAATCGATTAATAATGTAGGTAATAATGCAACCAAACAATAATAAATCAACGATTGTAATCCCATAAAAATACTAATGTTCCATGCTTGTTTCGATTTGAAAATATTGAATTTTACATCCTCTGATTGAACAGTTTTTTGTTGAGTCACTGATTTATTTTTTAAGGAATCAATACAGACAATTATAAGCGCAGCTATAGCCGCTACAATCCAAACTCCAAGAGAACCTTTCCAACCTAAATTTGTCCAATTTCCAATTGAAATACTCAATCCAGAAGCTAATGCGGCGATTAAACTCATCGAAACCGAAAAAATACCTGTCATAATTCCAATTTTTGTTGGAAACGTATTTTTTATATACGCTGGTGTCAAAACATTTCCAATACAAATTCCCAATCCAATTAGTAACGAACCGATATATAACATCGAAATATTGCCGTAAATACGAACGTAAATCCCGATAGTTAGAATGATTAAGGAATAAATTAATCCATGTCGAATATTAATTTTTGCAGTGGCTTTACTCACCAAAATTGAACAAAATGCAAATACGAAAAGTGGAATAGAAGTCAATAAACTTGCTTGAAAATTATCTATTTTTAAGACAGATTTCATTTCATCTAAAATTGGACTAACAGCTGTAATTGGAGCTCTTAGGTTAGTTGAAACTAAAATGACAACTGCAATTCCAATCCAAATATTTTTATTTTTTTCCATTGACTTGATATTTCTAATTCGGTTACAAAATTAATCATGTCGTTTTTATTAATTTTGCCATATATTATATTTAAAACGACAAATAAAATTAACATTTTGTATATCTTGAATTAAAATTCGTCAGTTCGAGTGATTTTTAGAAATGAAATGAATAAAAATTGTATCGAGAATTAAGATGAATTTTATCTTCTAAAACCTTATTCTCGATATAAAATTCTTCCAGAATTTCACTCGAACTGACGGTTTTATTGCTATAATTAGCTAAATGTACAAAAGGAAAAATTAATTCATTTATGAAACAAATTATTGGAGAATATTCGGATCATATGACGACCAATACTTATGTTTGGTACGAGAAGAATCGCAAAAATGCGGATGAGGTTCATTCGCATGATTATTTCCAATTGAATTATGTTGAAGAAGGTTACCAATATTTTTATATCGAACAAAAGATTTATTTAGTTCCTCAAAATCAAGTGATTTGGATTCCTGCAAATAAGCTACATCGTACAACTTCCGAGGCGAAAACGGTCAATCCAATGTTGATTTTATTTAAAGAAGTTTTTAAGGAAGATTTTTACAACGATATCCATGTTTTTGTTGCACCGCCGATTCTAAAGGAAATGATGTTATACGCTTCAAAATGGAATAAATTTTTGGTTGAAGAGGAGGAGCAAAAGATTTTCTTAAATTCGATGTTGTATAGTTTGCCTCATTTTTGCGATGAAAACCATAATCTAGAATTGCCAGTTCTTGTTGATAGACGTTTAATTCCTGTAAGTGAATATATTCATTCTCATTATACACAAATTTTAATCTAAATGAATTAGCAGATAAAGCGAATATGTCTGCTCGAAATTTGCAACGAATTTTCAAACAAGAAACAGGAATTACACTTCAAAAATATATGCAACTTGTCCGAATTCTAAGAAGTATTGAATTAATAGATACCAATAATTTTACATTGAGCGAAATCGCTTATAAAGTCGGTTACAAAAGTTTGTCTGCTTTTACAGCGTCTTATTTTGCTGTTACGAAAACAAAACCTAAACGAAAATAATTCGTTTTAATTTCGTTCAATTTTTACTTTCCTTAATTTAATTCTTTAACAATTAAATTGATTAATAATGTTTTAACATCTCATTCTTTTATCAGAATTAGAAGACGAAGCTCGATTTTTATCACTATTCAATAAATTAATTTAGAATAAATAAAAATAAATTAAAAAATTCGTTTACATTTGTCTTATTAATTATTAGACTAATTCTAAATAATAAAATTAAGGACAAATGAAGAGGCGCTTTTTTCTACTAAGCTTACTTACAACACTAATTCTACAGGCTCAAGAAATTAATTCGTTTCCAAAAGATTCGACGATTAATTTGGAACAAACCGTGATTTCTGGGCAATATAATGCGCAATCGGTCAAGAAATCTATTTACGAAGTAAAAGTGATTTCGCAAGAAATGATCGAGAGACAAGCAGGAAACACATTGGCAGATGTTTTAAATCAAACATTGAATATGAATATTATTCCGAGTTCTTCTACAGGAAAATCGACGGTGCAAATGTTTGGTTTGGATGCACAATATTTCAAAATTTTGGTGGACAATATTCCATTAGTTAACGACGAAGGTTTAGGGAATAATACCGATTTAACGCAGATTAACTTAGATGATATTCAACAAATAGAAATCGTAGAAGGTGCGATGGGAGTGGAATATGGAGCAAATTCTATTGCGGGAGTAATCAATATTATTACTAAAAAAGGAGGGAAGAATAAATTTGATATTTCTGCGACTTTGCAAGAGGAAACAATTGGAGATGAATACAATTGGAAAAATAAAGGAAGACATATACAATCCTTGAAAATCGGGCATAAATTTTCAGACAAAATCTACGCTAATTTAAGTTTTTCACGTAATGATTTTCAAGGATTTTTTGATGATAAAAAAGGAAAGAATTATCCTAATAATGACGGATTGAGAGGATACGAATGGTTGCCAAAAGAACAAAATGCAGCAAAGGCATTTGTTCAATATAAAAAAGACAATTATCGTTTGTTTTATAAATTCGAATATTTCAACGAAGAAACTAAGTATTACGATCCCAATCCAACTCTTGCACCGAATGCGCCAACTGCGACGGTAGATTATTTTGGAAAAGATAGAGTGTACACAACAGATCGTATTTACAATCACTTAAATGCTTCAGGACGATTTAGAAAAGCAATTAATTATGATGTTTCGTTTTCGTATCAAGAACAAAAAAGAAAATTGAAATCGTATAATTATGAAATTCTTGAAGGTGTTGAACATGATGTAAACAAATTCGAATATGAAAGTCGAAAAGTGTATTATTCGAAAGGGATGTTCAGCAATTTTATCAATAAAAATGATTATTTCGATTTTCAATTTGGTTATGAAATCGATCAAACAAAAGGTTTTGCTTCAACTTCGGCAGGAGAATTTTTCCAAAAACCTATAGAAAGAAAATTAGGAACGTATGATTTTTTTGCTTCTTCTGAAATTAATCTAAATGATAAACTTTCGTTTCGTCCAGGCGCTCGCGTGATGTTTTCGGAGCAATTTGATAAGCAGTATGTGATGAGTTTGAGTGCGAAATATCTATTTGGAAAACAATGGGAATTGCGCGCGATTGTTGGTACTTCACCACGTTTGCCAAATTATGAGGAAATGTATTCGTATTTCGTAGACGTCAATCATAATGTGCAAGGAAACGAAAATCTGAATCCAGAAAAAGGAGTTTCTGCTTTTGTTCACTTAAAAAAGAATTGGTATATCGGAGAAAATAATTCATTAGAGCAAAAAGTATCGTTGTGGAAAATTAATCTGAAAGATAAGATTGATTTGATTGTTGTCGAAGAATCTCCATTGAAATATCAATATCGTAATATTGATAATTACGATGTACAAGGTATTACGTATTTGAATCAATTCAAAGTCCATCAATTTTCGGGAGGAGTTGGTTTTACGTTGACAGGCATCAAGCAAGATATTGATGAAGCAGTTGCTGTAAATTCAGTTAAAAATAAATATTTCTATTCAACGCAAATCAATGCAAATGTTTCGTACACTTTGCCAAAAACCAATACAATTTTCTCACTTTTCTATAAATACAATGGAGCTCAAGAGCAATTTGTCTTGAAAAATAATCCGTCAAATACAAGTGAACAAATTTTAGTAAAAGGTAAACAAGAAGCTTTTAACTGGATAGATGCGTCAATAAGACAAAGTTTTTGGAACAAAAAACTTAGTTTAACAATTGGTGCAAGAAATCTTTTTGATGTAAAGTATTTGAACAGTTCATCTGGAAATGATGGTGCGCATAGCCAAGGTTCTACAAGTATTTTGTATGGATATGGACGTTCGTATTTTGCTAAACTTACCTTCAATTTAGGAATTAATTAATCAAAAAATCATGAAAAAAATATTTATATATATCCTATTGTTTAGTCTTTCTTTTTTGTGGTCATGTAATGATGAAAACAATCCAATTGGACAAGATTTTGTTGTTGCTTTTAAGGATGCAAGCATCGATTTTAGTAAGATTGATAATGAGAAAACAATAAATCTAATTTATTCTAAAGTTGCAGAACAAGATGGACAAATTCATATTAAAATAACCGAAGATAAAGCTACTTATAATGTTGATTATTCAACTTCTGTTGCAGTTACAAATCAAGAAATTATTATACCAATCAAAAAAGGTGAAACGTCAACAAGTTTTACGTTTAAGAATTTGATTTATCCATTTGATCGTTCTGATAAAACGATTCAGTTTGAAATTACAAAAATTGATTATCCATCAGCGATTATTCAAGGATATTCGTCAACAAAAATCTCTTTCGAAAATTCGATTGGAGGAACAATGGATGTGGAAATTGGCGGACCAAATGAGCAATATCAAGTTTATGTAGACTTAAGTAAAGGAACGCAAACAAAGGTAAAAAGAGATTCTTGGGATTTAGGGTTTTATAATGGAACAAATTTCCGCGTGATGTTAAATACTTCTATTTATATGGCGGTAAAAGCGTTGGACGAAACCGATTTGTCGAAAGTAACAAAAGCATCGGTTGGGAAATTAATCAACGAAGTTGCGGTAGGTACATTTACAGATTCGAACAAAGAATATGTTGACGATCCTGCTGGAGATATTTTGAAAACAGCGATTGGGGAAATTAAAGAGTCGGATAATCCAGTTTATTTACTGAATTTGGGTTACGAAGTGGGAACTTCAACGCCTGCGGTTGGTTCGGCAGCTGTTGCTGGAAATTCGCGCGGTTGGAAAAAAGTGAAATTCATCAAAAAAGACGAGCAATATGTGATGCAATATGCAGATTTGGATGATACGACTTACAAAGAAAAAGTAATTGCAAAAACGACAACGCACAATTTTGTTCACTTCAGTTTTACGACGAATGATCTTGTAAATGTTGAACCTTCAAAATTAGAATTGGATTTAAACTTTACAGTTTTTACTAATCTTATTACAGGAAATGGTTCGTATGGATATTCGGATTATGTGGTCAATAATTTGAAAGCGGGTGCAAAAGCCTATCGTGTAGATGTAACCAATGAAATTACCTACGAAAAATTTAATGAAACGATGATTGATGAAACAAAATTTTTAGACGATCAGCGTGCAATTGGTGATTCTTGGCGACAAGTTACTGCACCTCAAAAATTATTTTCGGATCGATTTTATATCATCAAAGATGCAGAAAATAATTATTACAAAATTAAAATGTTAGCTTTTCTGAATGCTTCTGGTGTGAGAGGTTATCCAAAATTTGAATATAAACTTATCAAATAAATTTATCATAAACATACTCATTATTAGTGGTTAGAATGCGTCAATCCGAGTCATACGGGTCAGAGTGTAATCTCTCGGATTGACTGTTCTAATTCTGATTAACAATTAAAAAATTATTATATCATGAAAAACAAATTTACACTTTTAGCATTAATCATTCTAACATCTGTTGTAATAAATGCTCAAACCATAAAAGGCGAAGTTACTATGGGTGCTGGTTATACAAATGATGTTTATTACGGATTGGCAGATCAATCGACGAATTCTGTAAATAGAAACGATTGGGATATTTCATTTTATAGAAAATCGAATATGTCTACAGGAATTAGAGTAAACGATGGCGCAGGGATAGAAGTTTACGAAGCGTCGAATGATGTCTCAAAATGGAATAGTATTGATGTTGCTAATTTATCTACGTGGACAGCTTTGTATAATTCGGACACAGATTGGCAAGAAGGTGCTTTCAATAATGGTTCTGCGACATACGGTTGGGGAGAATATAGTATTGCAAATCATTATGTAAATGGTTCGATCATTTTTGTCTTGAAATATGCAACAGGAGAATATGTGAAATTGAAAATAGATAATTTTGCAGCTCTGTTAGGCGAATATAATTTTACGTATTCTAAATTGGTAAATGGAACGTGGTCTGCTGATACAAAAGTTACATTAGCTCATAAGACAAATCCAAACAATTTGTTTAATTACTATAGTTTATTGACTGATAAAGCGGTTACACCAGAGCCAGACCAAAGTAAATGGGATTTGAAATTTACAAAATATGTTACACCACTTACAACGAATGAAGGTGATGTTGTGATGTATACGGTAACGGGAGTTTTGCAAAGTGATTTGATCAAAGTGGCGAAAACAGAATCTGGAAATCCTACTGATGATACGGCTTATGTAGCAGATATAAATGCGATTGGATATAATTGGAAAACCTTATCGGGTTGGTCTTATGTAGTGAATCCTACGAATCATTTTGTCAAAAATACATCTACAAATCAGATTTATAAATTGGTTTTCAAAACGTTTGAAGGAACTTCTACAGGAAAAATAACATTCGATTACGAAAATATAACAACTAATTTAGGAACAACAGAATTAGCCAAAACGAAGTTTGAAATTTATACCACTTCTCAACCTAAAACAATTGGTTTGGTGTACAATTCGCAAGAAGCGAAATCGTCTCCATTAAATATTCAGATTTATTCGATAAATGGACAATTGGTGCATCAAGAAAGCTATCAACCAACTTCATCATTTACAAATAAAACAATACAATTAAATAAACTTTCGGCTGGAGTTTACATCGTAAAAGTACAATCTGGCGATAAAGTTGAAACGAAAAAAATAGTTTTGAAATAAAGTTTTGAGTACTTTATTTGTCTCTTTGTGTGAGGTCGTCTGGAAAGATGACCTTTTTTATTAGAGTTGGATGTATATAACTTCGTAGGCATTCTTCCAAAGTAAGTCTGTTTATCCTTACCCGAGTCCTCGGTTTATTACAAACATAGTTGTTTTACTTTACCTGAGTCCTCGGTTTATTATAAACATAGTTGTTTTACCTTACCTGAGTCCTCGGTTTATTATAAACATAGTTGTTTTACTTTACCTGAGTCCTCGGTTTATTATAAACATAGTTGTTTTACCTTACCTGAGTCCTCGGTTTATTACAAACAGGTCTGTTTATCCTTACCCGAGTCCTCGGTTTATTATAAACATAGTTGTTTTATCTTACCCGAGTCCTTGGTTTATTATAAACAAGTCTGTTTTTAATTGTTTGTACATTGATAATTATAAAATCAACCTTTACTTTTTACTTTGTGGATATCTTATGATAGATACGCTACTATTTATACAAAGCATATCTATATAGAAAAAGGAAAATAATAAAAAACCCGATTAACATTTTCTATTAATCGGGTAAAATTTAGTGTGAAATATAAGATTTGGTTAGATTCTTCTTAATTCAATTCAGCAACAATTTCGCGCCATTGCTCCAATTCAGGAATACCTGGTTTTCTTTTCCCAAAGAATTGAACAATAATTTCTCCTTTATCGTTAAATACCTCAATCGCTGTTACGATACCGTCTTCAGTAGGTTTTCTAACAATCCAAGTCGAGGCAATTTTTGACATATCCAAGTGCATATTAAAATCTGGATCCAAAATATTGAACCAGTTTTCGTGCCACATCGTACGTTTAATTTCACCTGTATGAATCTGAATATTTCCTTTGTTTCCTGTGAAAACCATGATTGGTGTTTGCAATTCGGCAGATTTTTCTAAGAATTGAACAATTGCTTCATTTGAAATTTGTTTTGCATGATAATCTGTCGGAGCCAAACGCAACGCTTGTGTACGTGTAACGCCGAATTTGCGCAACATCATAAAGAAATTATGCGTGTCTTTCAACTCTACCCAAGCTTGTTGAAAACCTTCAACATCAATTTCGTTATCAGGCTTTTCTGTAACTTTATTTTCGATGATTTCTGTTGTAGGAATTGTTTGTTGGTCTTCGTTTTTGTATTTCTCAACCAATGCATCAAACGCTTCTTTATTACTTTGCGGAACTAAATATATTTTGTGAATAGCCTCACCATCTTTCCCGAAAAATTGTAAACTTTTGCGTTCTCCATGTTCAGATTTTTCTACAACTGCAAAAGCGGTTTTCCAATCATTCAAGAAAATTCGCATATCAATATCTTCCCCAACAAAAAGTTGTGCGTGAGGTGAAGAAAAATCAGGATTTAGGTAAATACCTTTGCGTTCGTGTACACATTCGTTGTTGCGCGTCAAAGCCATCACTTTTCCAAGTGATTCTATTTCTTGTAAAATCGCAGCAAATTCAGGTTTTAATTTTGTGACATTATCGCCTAATTGTGTTGCTAAAAGTTCCATTTCGCTAACGCTAAGTTCTTTCGCTGCGTTACGTATTCTAATTTTAGGTTGATTTGCTTTCAAATCTTTCCATTGTTGTTTTAAATCTGTAAGTGTGTTCATTGTAATTGTTTTTTTACCGAATAAAATAAGTGGTTTTTGGTCGATTGGATTTTTACAAATGGTACAAGGAAATCTATAAATTTTGGAAATGATTTCTGGTTGGAAAACCTTTTCTGGACTATCTTGATAAACAATTTTTCCTTTGTTCATTAAGATCACTTCATCAGCAAACTGAGAAGCCAAATTAAGGTCGTGCATCACCAAAATTACTAGGTTTCCTTTTTGTTTAAAATCATTTAGAATTTCTAACAAATTAAATTGATGAGAAACGTCCAAATTATTCAAAGGTTCGTCTAATAATAGTAGTTTTTGATTGACTTCATTTTCCAATTGCACAAAAACGCGCGCCAAATGTACACGCTGTTTTTCGCCACCAGAAAGATGAATGTAATCCCTGTCTTTTAAATGATTGATATCGGTTTTGGTCATCCAATAATCAACTGAATTGATGTCTTGTTGTTGAGGTGAATTTTGGAAATATGGATAACGTCCCATCAATACAACTTCCTTCACTGTAAGCGGAATATCAGTTGGTTGATGTTGCGAAAACTTTGCTTTATGTTGCGGTAAATCTTCTTTTTTCCAATTTTTTAAGGCAACGTCTTTTAGTCGAATTAGATTAGCATTTGGTTCAATTTCATTCGCGATATAGCTCAATAAAGAAGATTTTCCTGCACCATTTGGCCCAACGATTGCAATCATTTTTCCTGCTTTTGCATCAAACGAAATCGTATCTAAAATCTTGAATGATTTGTGTTGATAATTAATATTTTCTACCGCTAACATTACAATGATTTTTTATAATTCATTAAAATTGAAATAAAAACTGGCGCGCCCATTAACGAAGTTAAAATACCGATTGGAATTTCGGATGGAGCAACCAATGTTCGACTGATTGTATCTGCAACAATGACTAAAATTGCACCTAAAAATGCAGATAAAGGAAGAATGATAACATAATTCGATTTGAAGATTAAACGTAAAATATACGGAACGATTAATCCTACAAATCCGATTGTTCCTGTAAAAGAAACAATTGTACCAACCAATAAAGCTGAAAAAACGATGATTTGTTTTTTTGTTTTCTCGACATTAATTCCCAAATGTTCAGCATCTTTTTCGCCCAACATCATCGCGTTTAATATTTTTCCTTTTCCAATTAAAAAGTAAAAACTGATGCTAATAACAATTCCTAAAATTAAGATTTTGTCCCAGTTAGCACTCGCAATACTACCTAATGTCCAAAATGTTAGGTTGCGTAATTCTTCTTCTGATGATAGATAGGTTAACAATCCGGTTGCAGATCCGCATAAGGTAGAAATAGCAACTCCGGCTAACAGTAAAATGGTGATATTTGTTTTTTGATGATGTGAAGAAATTTTATAGACAAAAACTGTGGAACACATAGCACCGACAAATGCCATCAAACTAAGCAATGAGTAATGAATAATTTCTGGAACAAAATCTTTGATATATCCTCCCAAAACAATCGTAATTGCAGCAAATAAAATACTTCCTGATGTAATCCCAATCAAGTCTGGAGATGCCAATGGATTTTTGAAAATACCTTGTAGACAAGTTCCCGCAACCGCCAAACCTGAGCCAACTAAAATAGACATAATAATACGTGGTAATCGTAAATCGAAAAGCACATAATAATCGCTGTCGTTGATGGCAGTTCTATTGGTAATCGCTTTATTGATGATGGATAGGATGGATTCGTTAAATTGATAAACACCCAGAAATAATGCAAGAATTGCAAGACCAAAGATGCCTAAACTTAACAAAGAAAGATGTATTCTGATTTGCGGATACATATTGTTTTAGACTTTTTTATTTTTGAAGTAATTGATTTAATTGCGCTGCTGCTTGTCCAACACGTGGTCCAAATCCAGAAACCAATTGACCATCCATCGCGATGATTTTTTTGTTTTTTCCTGCATTTGTAGAAGCTACACCTTCTAATTTTAGTACGCCGTCAACGCCACCAATACTTTCTAAGCCTTTGTCAAACATCAAAATATAATCAGGATTTGATTTTACAACTGCTTCTGGCGTTAATGGTTTGAAATCTTCAAATTCTGTAATGGCATTTTGTCCACCAGCAATTCCAATAATTTTTTCCATTGGTGTGTTTGTTCCAGCAACCATCAAGTTTCCTGCTCCACGAGCGTAAATGAACAATACTTTTGGTTTTGTAGCTAAAGCTTTTACAGCTTTTAAATCTGTATCAATTTTAGTGTTAATAGCATCAAAATCTTGTTTGTTTAGCGAAGTTGCAACTGTTTTTACTAACTCTTTCGTTCCTTCAACTGAATAATCTTGTTTGATAATTTCAGTTTGAATTCCAGCATTTTTTAGTTGTGCAATTTGTTCTGGATTCAAGTCTTTATCTGTCGCATATACTTTTGTTGGTTTCAAAGCCAATAAAGCCTCGATTGACAAAGAGCGAGTATGTCCCAAATCTGTCGCTTTTTCCTTTACAGAAGAAGGGTAGGTACTTGTTACATCAACACCAACAAGGTTATTTTCTTCTCCTAAATCAGCTAAAATTTCAGTAATTGCTCCATTTAAAGAAACAATTTTTTCGTTCGAAATTGTGTTCTCTGTTTTTACCTCTTCAGTCGATTCATTTTTTGCATCTTTATTCGTGCAGCTTGCTAATAAAGCTAATATTGCAGTGGAAATAAATAGTTTCTTCATTATTATTTGTATTAAGTCTAAATTAAAATACAAATATTAGGAAAAAGATTTAGTTAGGCAATATTTATTTAGAATAATTTAAAATAAATGTATGCAATTAAAATTAATTGATCTGTAAATATTGTTTTAGAGATAAAAGTAATTTGATAATAATCATAGAATTGGAGAGAATAATTGTTTTTTAGTTTGTAATAAAAAATCTAAATTAGTTTTTTTAATGTGGGAAGAAATGATGAAGATTGCAATTATTAGTGACATTCATGGAAATTTATTGGCTTTGAATGAAGTTTTAAAGGATATTAAGGATAAGAATATCAATCAAATTTATTGTTTAGGAGATTTAGTTGATTTTGCACCTTGGAGTAATGAAGTTATTTCTTTTTTTATCAAGAATAAAATTCCATGTTTATTAGGAAATCACGATGAGCGAATTGCGTTAGATTTACCTTTATTTCCGCTTTTACATCATGACGATATTGAAACTAAAAATAGATTTGAAGCGATTAATCATAGTAAAAGAACCATCAGTTTAGAACATAAAGAATGGTTAGGCAATTTACCTTATCAACTTGAATTGGTATTTAAAACTGGGAATTCGTTTAAGAAAATATTACTTGTTCATGCAAGTTTAGAGACCAATGACCAATATGTTTACGAAACCGATGATAAGCAAAAGATGTATTCTTATTTGAAAGATAAAAATATAGATGCTTTGGTGATGGGGCATACGCATCAATCTTATATTCAGCAGGTTTCGAATATTTTATTCATAAATAGTGGTTCTGTAGGCAGAAGCAAGGAAGATGATAGGAAAGCAACTTATACAATTCTAACTTTGGATGAGCAGAAGATTGAAGCTGAAATTATCAAGGTTGATTATCCAATAGATGAAGTTGCATCTGCTATTTATTCGAGCGATATTCCTGATTTTTATGGTGATTTTTTATTAAAGAAATAATCTTGGTTTTGATGCAATCAAGAATTTATAGAAGTGTCTTTTTTAAGAGGAATAATTAATTTGAAAATGAATATGATAATTCCAATGATTTGAATAATGGAAGCTAAAAATAACATCAAATTGGCAGAAATAATAAAGTAAAAATGTGTGATTTTACACATAATGCCAATAATAAATAGAATTGAACCAAGAAGGAAAACAATTAATGGAAATGCAAATTTCATACTTTTCTAAACTTTTAAAATTCCTCTAAAACCACGAGCTGCATAATACGATTGTGCGCCGTTGTGATAAATAAAAACAGTTCTGTAACGATAATCGCCAAATATAGCACCGCCTAATTCTTTAATTTTTTCAGGTGTTTTTAGCCAACTTGACGTTTTTTGATCGACAATTTCTACAGCTTGCAACAAACGATATTCTTCTTCGGTCAATAATTCAATTTTCATATTTTTTGCGACATCAATCGCATTATTTTTTGGTTGATGTTCTTTACGAGACGTCTGTCCTTCGTAATCATACGCCAAACTTCTACGCTCTTTCGGACTTTCAGCCGAACAATCTACAATATAATACTCATCTGTTTTATCCTCATAAAAAATAATATCAGGTTCACCACCAGTAATTTCCATTTGATGTAATGACCAAATCTTTTCCGGTTGATTAATGATTTTTTCTTCTATTTTTTGCCAATCTAAATTTAGATGTCAATGCATATTTTTCTCAAAAAGCTCTTTCAAAATTTGAATGCAGTTTTGTTGCTCTGCTGGAATTAGTCCGTTTTTTGTCATAGAATTTATTGTTTTGAGAAATTATTTTCTAACCAAATATATTTAAAAAACAGATGATTTTGGTAATTCATTTATCAAGAATAAGTTAATGATAAATGATTAATCTGAAAATTATATACATCATCTTCCAAATTGTATAATCTTTTGAAATGAAGTTGTACGAAATTTGTAACATAAGATTTTGTAAATTTAAGTGAATTAAATCGCTCAATTTCGAAGAATATATTATGGAAAATACAAGTAAATTATTTATAAAAAATATGGTTTGTCATCGCTGTAAAGTAGTGGTTGGACGAATTTTGAAGATGAATAACATCGAAACAAATCATATCGAATTGGGAGAAGTTGAATTGAAAAATCCGATAAATTCTGATCAATTAGAATTGGTTCGAAATGAATTGGAAGAGGTTGGTTTTGAATTAATCGATGATAAACGTAGCAAGTTGATTGAACAAATCAAAACATTGATTATTCAAGTTGTTCATCAAGAAAATAACGAACTGAAAGTCAATTTATCTGATTATTTGAGCGAACAAACGAAGTTAGATTATAAATATATTTCGAATCTTTTTTCGGAAATGGAAGGGCAAACAATTGAGAAATATTTTATTCAACAAAAGATCGAAAAAGTGAAAGAATTAATGATTTATGATGAATTATCATTGAGTGAAATTGCTTTTCAATTGAATTATTCGAGTGTGGCACATCTTAGTGCACAATTCAAAAAAGTAACTGGTTTGACGCCGTCTGTTTTCAAACAATTGAGCAAACATACGCGTCGACCAATTGATAAAATCTAAATTAAAAATCATGAAAAAATATAGTTTTTTAATCATCGGAAGTTTTCTTGCTTTTGCAGCAAATGCACAATTTAAAAATCAAGAAACCAAACAATTTCAAGTGCAAGGAAATTGTGCAAATGCAAAAGAATTAATTGAAAAAGCTGGTAATCAACCTCGAATTTCGAAAGTAGATTTTAATGCAACTACTCAAACGGCTTCGATTTCATATAATAAAGCAAAAACAAAATCGAACGAAATCTTGAAAAATATTGCGCTAGCAGGTTTTGATAACTCAGAGTATATGGCGCCTGATGAAGCTTATGCAAAATTGGAAAAAGATTGTCAATATTCTCGGGATAAAAAAATGTTGATGAACCTTCAAGAAATGGATCATTCTCATCATAATCAAACTGAAAATTCTCAACAAAAAAATCAATTATCACAAGTTTTTGATGCTTACTTTTCGTTGAAAGATGCCTTTGTAAAAGCAAATGAAAGTGAAATTTCAAAACAAATTACAGTATTTTCTCAATCACTTTCTACTGTAGAAATGGGTAAACTTTCGCATGAATCGCATATGGTTTGGATGGAAGTTTTGAATGATTTAGAAGCAACTTCGAAACAATTAGTTCAAGAAAAAAATATTGATAAACAACGTTCAAATTTTGCAAAATTATCACAATCAATGTACAAATTAGCTCAAAAAGCAAATCTTGGTTACACGGTTTATTATCAAAATTGTCCAATGTTTAATGGAGGTTCGAATTGGTTGAGTAAAGATTCGGATATTAAAAATCCATTTTACGGAAATATGATGTTGACATGTGGAAGCACAGTTGATAAATTGTAAACCAATTTAAAAAAAACATTTAAATGGAAAATCATCAAATGCACAAAAAATCGCCAGGTTATGCTTGTCCAATGCATCCAGAAGTGATCGGTAATCAAGGAGATAAATGCTCGAAATGCGGGATGTTTTTGGTAGAAATATCCGAAAATGCAACTACCGAAACCTTATCTAACGAGTCTAAATCAATTTCGGATTCGTGTTCACACAAAAAAGCGGAAATTGTTGTAGACGAATATTATTGTCCGATGCATTGCGAAGGTGATAAAACTTACGACAAACCTGGAGATTGTCCGGTTTGTGGAATGCATTTGATGAAAAAGGAAAATTTAGAAATTAATTCGACTGTCGATGAGGCTTCTTGTTCACATAAAAAACAAGAAGTAACAGAAACAATAAAGCACGATCACGCGAATTGCTCACATGCCCAACACAATACAAATGAAGTTACATCTGCAATAGCTCCTAAAAAAGCAAATTCTGGCGACGAATATTATTGTCCGATGCATTGCGAAGGTGATAAAACTTACGACAAACCTGGTAATTGTCCGGTTTGTGGAATGCATTTGATAAAAGAAGAAAAGTTGAACTTATCAAACGAATATACCTGTCCGATGCACCCCGAAATCATCAAAGATCAACCTGGTTTTTGTCCGATTTGTGGAATGGATCTAATTCCTATGGTACAAACTGATTCGACTGATGATGCCTATCATCATACCCGAAAAATGTTTTGGATTTCTATGGTGCTAACCGTTCCTATTTTCATTTTAGCAATGGGCGAAATGCTACCAGGTAACCCAATTGGCAAAATTGTGAGTCCTCAAATATCAGCTTATATTCAGTTTGCACTGTGTTTACCCATCATTTTTTATACATGTTGGTCATTTTTCCAACGAGCTTGGGTTTCTTTCAAAACATGGAATCTCAATATGTTCAGTTTAATCGGTTTGGGTGCTGGTGCTGGATTTTTGTATTCGGTAGTGGGCTTATTTTTTCCACATTTATTCCCTTCGGAGTTCAAAACGCATCACGGTCAAGTAGCGTTATATTTTGAGTCGGTAGCAGTGATTTTAACATTGGTAATGTTGGGACAAATGTTGGAGGCAAAAGCACATTCTAAAACCAATTCAGCCTTAAAAGAGTTGATTAAATTATCACCGAATGAAGCCTTTAGAATTGTTAATGGAAAAGAAGAAAAGGTAAGTATTGATCAAATTCAATTAGATGATATTCTGCGTGTAAAACCAGGGGATAAAGTTCCTGTTGATGGAATTATAACCGAAGGTTTTGCAGATATTGATGAAAGTATGATTTCGGGTGAACCAACTCCTGTTTCAAAAACGGTTGACGATGAAGTGGTTGCGGGAACAATAAATGGAAGTAAAACCTTTTTGATGAAAGCAACCAAAGTAGGTGGAGAAACTTTATTGGCCCAAATCATTGATATGGTGAATCAAGCAAGTAGAAGTCAAGCTCCGATTCAAAAAGTCGTTGATAAAATCTCCAAAATATTTGTACCTACTGTTATGGTTATTGCTTTAGTAACCTTCTTTGCATGGTGGATTTTTGGCAATGAAAATCGTGTGGCATTTGCCATTGCTAATGCTTTAGCGGTGTTGATAGTGGCTTGTCCATGCGCCCTTGGTTTGGCTACGCCAATGTCGGTGATGGTTGCAGTTGGTAAAGGTGCAAAAAATGGTGTTTTGGTAAAAAATGCCGAAGCTTTAGAGCGCTTGAACAAAGTAACAACTTTAACGATTGACAAAACAGGTACGATTACTGAGGGAAAACCTGCAGTGGTGAATATCATTCCGTTTGAAGGAGCAAATAAAAATGAAGTATTGCTTTTAGCAGCAAGTATGAACCAAAATAGTGGACATCCATTGGCGCAATCTTTTGTTCATGCGGCTGAAAAAGAAAGCTTGAACTTGCATTCGATTCAGAATTTTGAAGATTTAGCAGGTAAAGGAGTAAAAGGTTTGGTAGACGGAAAAGAAGTGTATTTGGGTAACGAAGGATTGATGACATTTGCAGGGCTTCAAGTACCAAAAGTGGATAGTACGAACACTCTATCTTTCTTGGGTGTAAACGGAAAAGTGTTGGCTGCATTTGAAATTTCTGACGAAATAAAAGTATCATCGAAAGAAGCAATTCATAAAATAAAAGCGCAAAAAGTAGATGTAATGATGCTGACGGGCGATAATGAGCAAACAGCTTTGAAAGTAGCTAAAGAAGTCGGTATTGAGCATTTTAAAGCGAAAGTTTTACCTCAAGAAAAACTGAATACGATCAAAGATTTGCAAGACAAACAACAAGTGGTTGCGATGGCGGGCGATGGAATAAACGATGCTCCTGCATTGGCACAAGCTGATGTTTCGATTGCGATGGGAACAGGAACCGATGTGGCTATTGAAAGTGCGGATATTACTTTATTGAAAGGTGATTTGATTGGCGTGTATAAAAGTATTGTATTGAGTCATAAAATGATGCGAAATATTAAAGAAAATTTAGTTTTTGCTTTTATCTATAATGTATTAGGGATTCCAGTTGCAGCAGGATTATTGTATCCATTTTTCGGAATTCTATTATCACCAATGGTGGCTGCAGCTGCGATGAGTTTGAGCTCTGTCTCTGTCATTTTAAATGCTGCTCGATTAAATAGAGCAAAAATTTAGGTTTAATATAAAAGTGAAAATTGATAAAAAATAAAAATTGAAATAATGAAAAATATAAAATCGATTGTTGGAATTTCTGTTTTAGCAACATTTTTTTTAGTGTCTTGTTCAAAGAAAGATGAAGAAAAATCATCGCCAGAAACTACTCATGTAGAGCATCAAGAAAATATGAATATGCAAATGTCTCCAAATACAGAAAACTTGGCTTACAATGTGGGAGATAAAGTTCCGAATAAGCAAGTTTGTATGGTGAACAACGCGTATATGGGCAAAAATCAGTTCGAAGTTCCTTATGACGGAAAAACCTATTATGGATGTTGTAATATGTGTGTAGAAAGAATTCCGAATGATGAAACTGCGCGTAAAGCAAAAGATCCTTTTACAGGAAAGGAAATTGATAAAGCGAATGCGTATATTGTTTTGAAAGATCAACAAGGAAATGTTGATTATTTCGAAAATGAGGAGAATTATAAGAAGTATAGTCAGTTATAATAAATCATTCTCATGAGGAAATTACTTTGTTTACTTTTTATTCCGTTGGTGATTGCTTTACAGGCACAAAAACGTGTTGAATACGATTTATATGTACGTGATACCATTGTTAATTTTTCAGGAAAAGAGAAAAGAGCGATTTCGGTAAATGGTCAAATTCCTATGCCAACTTTGGAGTTTACGGAAGGTGATACGGCTGTCATTCGTGTACATAATAAATTGAATGAAGATACTTCTTTGCATTGGCACGGCGTGTGGTTGCCGAATAAGGAAGATGGAGTTCCGATGTTGACGCAGATGGGGATTAAACCTGGTGAAACGTACACGTATTCGTTTCCGATTATTCAGAACGGGACGCATTGGTATCACAGTCATTCGGGTTATCAAGAACAAATCGGGATGTACGGTTCGATGATTTTGAAGAAACGCGAAAATGATCCTACGTTCCGAAAAGGAATTGATGATTTACCTACAATTCCTGTGATGTTGAGCGAATGGACAGATCTTAATCCAAAAAATATTCAGCGAATGTTGCATAATGCAAATGATTGGGCGGGAATCAAAAAAGGTTCTACGCAAAGTTATGCTGAAGCAATTCGAGAAGGTCATTTCAAAACAAAATTGACCAACGAATGGAAGCGTATGTTGGCGATGGATGTGAGCGATGTTTATTACGAAAAATTCTTGATAAATGCTCAGAATGAAAGTCAACTGAAACAATTCAAAGCAGGAGATAAAGTACGTTTACGCATTTCGAATGGTGGTGCATCAACTTATTTTTGGTTGCGTTATGCGGGTGGAAAAATTACGGTTGTAGCAAATGATGGAAACGACGTAGAACCTTTAGAGGTGGATCGTTTGATTATTGGTGTTTCCGAAACTTATGATATTGTAGTTACAGTTCCCGAAGGTGGTTTGTCGTATGAATTTCAAGCAACTTCTGAAGATAGAACAGGTTCGGCTTCATTGTTCATTGGTGAAGGAAAGAAACAATTGATGGAACCACTTCCGAAATTAAAATATTTCGAAGGAATGAAGATGATGAACGACATGATGAATATGGACGGAACAATGAACGATATGGGCATGAAAATGAGCTTGCAGCAAATGGACATGAATACGGTGATGTATCCTGAAATTTCTGGTGAATCGAAAAAGAAATCTAAAAAATTAAAGAAAGATTCGGTAGAAAAGCATCAAGAAATGAATCATTCAGAAATGGTTGAAATGGATCATTCTTCGCACGGAAATACATCCTCAAACATTACCACTTTAAATTACGGAATGCTAAAATCACCTGAAAACACAACACTTCCGAAAGATGCTCCAATAAAAGAAATGCGTTTCGAATTAACAGGAAATATGAATCGTTATGTGTGGAGTATGGATAACAAAGTGTTTTCGGAATCGGATAAAATTCCAGTCAAAAAAGGTGAGATTCTGCGTATTACCTTATATAACAATTCGATGATGCGTCACCCAATGCATTTACATGGTTTCGATTTTCGTGTCATTAATAAAAATGGTGAATATTCTCCGCTGAAAAACGTGTTGGATATTATGCCGATGGAAACAAATGTCATCGAATTTGAGGCAAATACAGAAGGTGATTGGTTTTTCCATTGTCATATTTTGTATCACATGATGGGCGGAATGAATCGCGTTTTTGAGGTTGGAGATTATCAAAATCCTAATTTACCAAATAAAAAACATGCTTATAAAATGTTGCAAATGGAAAGTAATATGAAGCATGTTATGGTAGAAAATGATTTCGCTACAAATGGTTTAGATGGTATGTTGATGGTGCAAGATGCACGTTGGGCTTTTACTTCGGAGTGGGGAATTGGTTACAAACCAGAACACGGTTATGAAGTAGAAACACATTTGGGACGTTTTATTGATCGAAATCAATGGTTTCAAGTTTTTGTAGGTTTTGATTGGAATCAACACAAAATGTTAACAGACCACGGAATTGTAGAAAAGAATATTTTTGGTCAAAAAACAGATAGAAACAAAGGATTATTCAGTGCTGGTTTTGTGTATAAATTACCAATGTTAATTGATTTTCAGACCGAAATTTATCAAACAGGAAAAGTTCGTTTGCAACTGATGAGAGAGGATATTCCAATTTCAAAACGAGTTCGCGCTGGTTTTATGTGGAATACAGATAAAGAATATATGGGCGAGTTGAGCTATATCTTGAACAGAAATATGCACATCAGAACTCATTACGATAGCGATATGGGATTCGGTGTAGGATTGAGGTTAGTTTATTAGAAATATAAATAGTATAAAACATAAAAAGCTTCGAGAATTTTCTTGAAGCTTTTTGTTTTTAGATGATGTTGAATGATTAATCCATCGCTTTCAGTTCATTTAAGAAATCAACAATATCTTGTCCAGAATAATCCGCCATTCCCATTGTTGTATGTGCAATATTTCCTTTCTTGTCTAAAATAACTGTTGTTGGTAACGAACCATTAAAAAACTCAGTAGGAATAGATGAATTTGGATAAACTACAGGCAACGATAAATTTTTACGTTCCATAAATTTTGCTACTTTATCACGTTTTCCTTCTACTTCAACCGTCAAAATAACGATTTCGTTATCATCTTTTACTTTATCATAAAGTTTTTGAATTGATGGCATTTCCGCGATACAAGGCGGACACCAAGTTGCCCAAAAATTCATGAATACAACTTTACCTTTCAAATCTTCCATATTGATTGCTTTTCCGTCAGCATACACCATTTCGAATGTATAATTTGCTTTAGATTTTGGTTGAGTTGTTGGTTCAACTTTTTCTAATTTCGGTTCAAATAAGCCTAATTTCATTAAACCTTGTTGCATCATTGCTTTTGCTTCTGGCACAAAAAGTAAGACCAAAGCCAGCGCACCTATGATAATTGTTGAATAATTTCTTTTTAACATTGCTATAAATTTGTTATTGTTTGTTCCCATTGTAATCCGCTTATATCGGTTAAAACTACTTTGTGAATTTTGTCTGAAATATCAAAATTCAGATTTGCTTTCGCTCCCAAAGGTAACACCAAACTGTGTTTGTTCGGTGTAACTTTTGCTACATAATAATTCGAAATTTGTTGTTTGTCCAAATTAGATAACTCTTTCATATCCAAACTTTCAATTATTTCATTTTGATGATTATGAAAATCAATTTGGATTAAAAAAGAGCCATAAACATCAGCGCCTTCTATTCGCATTACATCAAATGAAACCTTGTTTTGATATTGTTTCAAATTAGATATTTCTACTTTTGGTTTGACAGATTTATTGTGCAAAGTCCCGTAAACTCCACCATGAAAAACCTGATTTGTAAACAAAGTAACGAATAAAATAAAAAAACTAAGACCTACAAAATAAGGTCTATACTTTTTGATTGAAATTGAATTCCAGTTATTTTCTTGTTGAATAAATTGATTTTTATTAAAGAAATAATCCAACGAAATTTTTCCTGAACCAGCCTGAAATAGTGTAAAACCTCCAGCTAATCCTAAAACGCCAATTTGCCATTCATCTAAACAAGTTGTACCAATCCAGCCCGAACCAAGTAAAATTCCCATTGCCAAAAAGAAAACAGCAATACTCATGAAACGTGTTTTGTAACCAAGTATTAAAAGTAAGCCAACAACGCCTTCTACAATGGTGAAAATCCACATGTTCCAAAGTAACGCTTCAGGATTTTCGACTAAATATTGAATAAGTGATTTGATGAAAAGGGCATTTGGTAAAAAATGATTGAATTTTTCGCCAATATAACCCGCAGCTTCTGGATCGAGTTTATTTTCTAAAATTAAACGCCTCCAAAAGGCAGAAAAGTACGTCCAACCAATGACTAAACGTAACGCCAATACAGCATTACCCATTGATAAAACAGATTTATTTTGCATGAATTTTTATATAAGTGATTGAATATTGTTGTCTAAATTAATTAAGGAAATTAAGACATCAACGAATACTTCAATTGCTTATACAACAGATAAAAAGGTATTTTTGGTGATTGAATTTCATTCGAATCAATATCTTCTTCTATTAATGAAGAGCGTGCTAACCCAATGAAATGAATAGATGAATCTGGTAAATCAAAATTCGGAACATCAAGATTCTTTGTTGATTTTTTAATCGTTTCAAACTTAACAACAGAACATGAATTCGAATGATTTTGATTGATTTTGACTTGAGAAGTTTTTGTTTGATGAACATTTTCTACTTGCAAAATCGTATGAATAGAAGCTTTGATGCTACATGGCGTAAGTAGCACAAGAATCGAAGAGATAATTAAAATGAAACTTCTAAAATTCATGAAACGAAACTAATCATTAATTTTCAATAAAAACCAATTCACAATTAAACTTTAAGAAATTATTAGAATTTCTATCTTTGTCTTGATGAAAGAAAAACCACTATTTTTTGTTTTAATAATTCTGACACTTTTATTCTTTGTTTTGAGTTTAAGCGTTGGAAAAGTCTCGATTTCTTTCACCGAAATTTTTAATGTTTTTTCTGGTCATTCAGATGAAATGTTGCATAATCTTGTGCTTAATTTTCGTTTACCAAAATCATTAACTGCTTTATTGGTTGGTATTTCGTTACCAGTTTCAGGTTTTTTGATGCAAGAATTATTCAAGAATCCATTAGCAGAACCTTCTGTTTTGGGAATAACTTCGATGGCAAGTTTAGGCGTTGCGATTGTGATTTTTCTTTTTTCGATGATTGGTTTAGAAGAATTTCTCAATAATCCTTGGATTACAATTATAGCATCATTTTTGGGCGCAATTGTTGCCTTGTTCTTGGTGATTTCGTTATCATTTCGTGTCAAATCATCGGCATCTTTGGTGATTATCGGATTTATGATTGCAGGTTTAGCAGGTGCATTAATTGGTATGATGCAATATTTTGCTCCTTCCGATAAAATTAAAGCCTATTTAGTTTGGGGATTCGGTTCATTGAGCGGTTTATCGTGGGAACAATTAGGCGTTTTTGGTTTATTTGTTTTGAGTGGAATAATTGTTTCATTATTTACTTTACGAGGAATTACCGCCTTATTATTAGGCGAAAAATATGCACAATCTTTAGGAATTAATATCAAAAAATTACGTTTTACAATTTTAATTTCAACAGCATTGTTAACGGCATCAGCAACGGCTTTTGCAGGACCAATTAGCTTTATTGGATTGGCTGTGCCACATATTTGCAGAACATTGTTACGAACAGGTGATATGAAAATTTTATACCGATGGATTTTCGTTTCAGGAATATTTTTCATGTTATTATTTTCAATTTTAACAGAAGTTTTTCCGTTTGGAACGTTACCAATTAATATTATCACAGCGTTGTTTGGAGCTCCAATTGTCATTAGTATTTTGTTGAACAATAAAAACGAAGTGCGATGAAAAATACCATTTTAAAATTAGAGAATGTTTCAGTTGGATATGGTTCAAAAGAAATTGTTTCAGCTATAAATGCGACTATAAATTCGAATGAATTGATTGCTGTTTTAGGTAAAAATGGTGCAGGAAAATCAACATTGATTAATTCGATTTTAGGTTTTCAGAAAACACTGAATGGAGAAATTTATTTAGAAAATCATTCAATCAAAAAATTATCTTCTCAAGAAATTGCGCAGCAAATTGCAGTCGTTTTACCACGTTTGTCAGTTGTTCCAAAAATTAAAGTTTCGGAATTGGTTGCGATGGGACGTTTGCCTTATCACAAGGTTCTGAAAAAGATTTCTATTGAAGAACAAAACTTAATTGATGAGGTTTTGGAATTGGTTGGAATTTCGAATTTAGCGAATCAATTTGCGAATGAAATCAGTGAAGGTCAATTGCAATTGGTGATGATTGCGCGTGCGTTGTGTCAAGATGCGAAATTGGTTATTTTGGATGAGCCAACTTCTAATTTAGATTTAGCGAATCAATATCGTATTTTCAATTTGTTGAATGAATTAAAATTGAAAACAGATAAATCGTTTTTGATGATCACACACGAAGTTGATTTTGCATTGGAAAAAGCGGATAAAATTTGGTGGATTGAAAATGGAAACCTTTTTGAAAATATTCCAGAACAAATGGCTTTTGAGCATCAAATTATTCAAAAATTATCCAATCAAAATTTAACGTATGATGAAAAAAATAATCGCTTTTCAACACAAAAATCATTTTCAAAAACGATTGGTGTAAAAGGAAATTCGGAATTAGCTTTTTGGGTGAAAAATGCCTTAATTCGAAATGGAATTTCTGTAGAAAATAATGCGGAAAATCATATTGAAATCACAGAAAATAACATCATCTTTGAAGGAATAAAGTTTGAAACGATAGAAGAAATTGTAAATTTTGTACAACACTATGAAAAATATAATTGTAACGGGAGCGAGTAGAGGAATTGGTTTTGAATTGGCAAAACAACATTTGGAATTAGGAAATCGAGTGTTGACAGTCTCTCGAAATGTAGATAAATTGAAGGAATTAACAGCTTTTGCAAAAGAAAATCAATATCAGTTTATCGGTGTTGATTTGGCTAATTTTGATGAGATTTCAGATGTTTTGAAAGCTGTGGAATCTTGGAATAAAGTAGATGTTTTGTACAATAATGCGGGAGTTTGTATCAACAAACCATTTATAGAAATGCAACAAGAGGATTTGTTAACTTCTTGGCAGATTAATTTTATGGCACCTTATCGCTTGATACAAGTTTTGATGCCAAAATTTGATACATCTTCTCATGTAGTTAATATTTCGACAATGGGAGCTGTACAAGGTTCGGTGAAATTTCCTGGTTTGTCTGTTTATTCGTCTTCAAAATCTGCAACGGTTAATTTGACTGAATTGTTAGCAGAAGAATTAAATGAACTTGGTCCAAGAATAAACGCAGTAGCGTTAGGAGCGGTGCAAACAGAAATGTTAGAAGAAGCGTTTCCGGGATATATTGCGCCTTTACAACCAGATGAAATGGCCGAATATTTGGTCGATTTTGGATTAAACGGTTGGAAATATTTTAACGGAAAAATTCAACAAGCTTCTATTTCTACGCCATAAAAAAACGTAATAAGAATCTATATAGAAGATGTAATCTGCATAAAAAAATAAGTTTTTATGCAGATTTTTTTATTTGAAATTAATGGAATGTCCTTAAAACTAAAACCTTATTTTTGTAGTATGCATATTTTAGTAGTAGAAGATGATCAAAGAATGTCTGAATTAATTCGAAGAGGATTAATAGAAAATGGATTCGAAGTTACTGTAGTTTATGATGGTGAAATGGCACTTAAATTAGCTCTTCGCGAAGAGTATGATTTAATTGTATCTGACATAATTTTACCTAAATTAAGTGGATTAGATTTTTGTCAAGAAATCAAAAAGCAGAAACCTTTTCTTCCTATTATTATGTTAACAGCTCTTGGAACAACAGATGATAAAGTAGAAGGGTTTGATGCTGGTGCAGATGATTATATGGTGAAACCTTTTGAAATGCGAGAACTTGTTGCTAGAATAGGGGTTTTATCAAAAAGAAATTTTAATCATAATTCACAATCCTTTTTATTAAAATATGATACTTTAGAGATGAATCTTCATACTAAAATTATAAAAAGAGAAGAAAAAGAAATTGATTTAACTCCTAAAGAATTTCGATTGCTTCAATATATGTTAGAAAACAAAGAACGAGTTTTGTCTAGAAATGAAATTGCAGAAAATGTTTGGGACACACATTTTGATACAGGAACTAATTTTATTGATGTTTATATAAATTATTTAAGAAATAAAATTGATAAACATTTTTCTACAAAACTAATTCACACAAAAACAGGTCAGGGATTTATATTTAAGAAAGATGAAAATAAGAGTTAGACTGACTATTTTATTCACTTTGCTTACAGCTGCAATACTTTTCTTTTTTGCTTTTATTATTTATTATTCTGCTAAAAAAGATAGAGAAAAAGAGTTTTTTGAATTATTGAAAAAAGAAGCAATTACAAAATCAAATCTTTTTCTTAAAGCTAAAGTTCCTTCAGAAGTTTTACATAATATTTATCATAATAATAGACAAACAATCAATGAAGTAGAAGTTGCGGTTTATAATCAAAACAAAAAACTACTTTATCATGATGCTGTTGAAATAGATTTTGTAAAAGAAACTGACGAATTATTTGATGAAATACAACAAAAAGGATTTGTAATTTTTTATCAAGATAAATGGCAAGTAGTTGGAATGAATTATGTTGTAGATGGCAATCATTACATTGTAACAGCGGCTGCTTTAGACGAATATGGATACAGTAAAATAAATAATTTATTGAAAAACATCATACTGATTTATATTTTTTCTTTGCTATTAATTATTTTGTCTGCTTTCTTTTTTACTAATAAAGCAATCAATCCAGTTAAAGAAATAACAAATAAAGCTAAACAAATTTCTGCTTCGAATTTAGATTTGAGAATTGAATTGAAATCAAAAGGAGATGAATTAGCAGAATTAACAACAACAATTAATCAAATGTTGCAACGATTAGAAAACTCTTTTGATGCACAAAAAAACTTTGTTTCTAATATTGCGCATGAACTTCGTACACCTTTGGCGGCAATTATAACAGAGTTAGAAATGGCTTTAGATAAAGAGCATACTAACGAAGAATATCAACAGTTAATCCAATTTGCATTGAATGATACGAAAAGAATTGTTCGTCTTTCAAATAGTTTACTTGATATGGCAAAAGCAAGTTATGATCCTTCTGAAATAAATTTTAAAACGATTCGGATTGATGAAATACTTTTAGATTCTGTTGCGCAAATTCAAAAAAGCAATAAAGAGTATAAAGTAGATTTAAACTTTATTAGAATACCAGAAGAAGAAAATGAAATTGAAGTTATAGGAAACGAGTATTTATTAAAGGTTGCTTTTACTAATTTAATAGAGAATGCTTGCAAATATTCAATTAATAATAGTTGTATTGTTCAAGTTGACTTTGATGATAAAGAAGTGAAAATTAATTTTATTAATAAAGGAGATAAAATTGATCAAGAAGAATTAGCATTGATTTTTAAACCTTTTTTTAGAAGTGATAAACATAAAAATATTCAAGGACAAGGAATAGGATTACCTTTAACAAAGAAAATTGTCGATTTACATGATGCTCGTTTAGAATTATATTCTGAAGAAGGAAAAGAGACTATTTTTCAGATCGTATTGAAGAAGTCATAATAAAACTTAAATCATTAAAAAAAAAATAATGGAAGCCTGCTATTTAGCAGGCTTTTTTTGTTCTAATAAAATTCTAATATTCTTCTAAAGGGTTTCTAACAGCAGTAGCTTTTGATGTATTGTAAATTTGCACCAGAAAAAAATATAATGGAAACAGATTCCCAATTTGTCAAACAATAAACCTAAGATTCATTTATAACTGCTTTTGAGATAATTGAAATTTTGGTTTGTCTTAAAAAAGGAAATAAAATGAATTTAATGAATTTTACAATGCAGTTAGGATTAGCTTTTCTATTAGGAGCTGCAATAGGTTTAGAGCGAGAATATCGTCAAAAAAGTGCTGGATTAAGAACAAATACTTTAGTATGTGTGGGTTCAGCAGCGTTTATATTAATGTCTTATTCTATCGGAGGTGATGCAGTAGGACGAATAGCTTCATATGTTATCAGCGGAATAGGTTTTTTAGGCGCTGGAGTAATCATGAAAGATGGATTAAGTGTAAGAGGATTGAATACTGCCGCTACCATTTGGTGTTCAGCAGCAATTGGGTTATTTGTCGGTTCAGGACTTTCAATAGAAGCAGTTATACTTACTTCAATTATAATGTTAGCGCATCTACTATTAAGACCAATTAGCAATCACATTTATCGTTATTCTTTCAAAAATAAAAACCACAAGGATACTGAATATTTATTGGTAATAAAATGTAGAAATGATGTAGAAAATCATTTGAGAGTATTACTAATGCGATCAATAGAGAATAATGAAAATCTTATGATGAAGTCTCTTTCAAGTGATGATGATTTAATAAATGATTCTGTAATGATTTCAGCAGAAATATCAGCTTTAAATCAACAAGATAGTCTTTTAGAAAAAATAGCAAGTCGATTAACAATTGAAAAAGATGTCCAGAAAATTCGTTGGGAAATTATAAGTAACGAAGTGTAAAAATAATAAACAGTAATAAGAATATACAGAAAAAATATCTCATGAAAATAACAAGATTAACTCATTTTATACTGCTTTTAGTAGGAAGTGCAATGTTTTTGACGAATAGTTGTAAAAATAAAACAGATCAAACTGATAATCCAGATTTTTATTGGGTAAATAATGAAATAGAATTATCAGAAAATTCTCCAATAGAATCTAAATTGAAATTAGAAACATCAAAACTTCAAACGATAGAATCGGAGTTAAGTTCGACAGGAGTTGTAAAAGCAATTCCTGAACGATTTGCTCAGGTAGCATCGCCTTTTGCAGGACGCATAGTAAAATCTTTCGTCACATTGGGACAGTATGTGAAAAAAGGCTCTCCCATTTTTGAAATAAAATCTTCAGAATATTTTTCAGCTCAGCAAGAATATTTTTCAGCTCAGCAAGAGTTAAAACAAGCAGAAATGAATTTGAAACGTCAAAAAGATTTATACAATCATGCTGTAGGTGTAAAAAGAGAATTAGAGGAGGCTGAGACAGATTACAAGTTAAAGAAAATAGCAACAGATCAAACTGCTGCATCATTGAAAGTTTTTAATTCATCTTCTAGAGTAGGAATGGGGCAATCTTTAATTGTTCGGTCTCCTATTTATGGACGAGTTGTAAGCAGCGATTTAGTTGTTGGTCAATTCATAAAAGAAGATCATGAAGCTTTAGTTACAGTAGCAGAATTATCAAAGGTATGGATTTCGGCACAAGTAAAAGAACATAATTTAGGCTTCTTAGAAGAGTTAAAAAATATAACATTTACAGTTGATGCTTTTCCATCAAAAATATTCGAAGGAAAAGTAATTAATATAGGACAATTGCTAAATGAAGAAACGAGGAGTGTTGATGTGCTTATAGAAACGAATAATAATCAATTTGTTTTAAAACCAGGAATGTATGTTAACGTAACATTGAATAGTCTAGATAAAGAAGAGATAATCCTTCCTGCAAAAGCTGTTTTTCAAGAAAAAGAAAATCAATATGTTTTTGTGAAAATAGGTGATAGAAAATATCGAAAAGCAAAAGTAAAAGCAATTGGAACTTCAGAAAATAACGATTTTGTTCGTGTTACAGATGGTTTAAAAGTAGGAGAAAGAGTAGTGATTGAAGGAGGTATTTTTTTAATGGGAGCAAAATAAATAAGCTATTGTGATGAATAAACTAATAGAAATGGCGATTGCCAAAAAATGGTTAATGGTAGCTTTGTTTTCTTTGGCTGCATTATTTGGATATTATTCTTGGAAACAATTATCTATCGAAGCTTATCCTGATATCGCTGATGTAACTTCGCAAGTAGTAACTCAAGTTCCTGGGTTGGCTGCGGAAGAAGTAGAACAACAAATAACAATTCCAATAGAAAGAGAGCTAAATGGTTTACCAGGTATGCATGTTATGCGTAGCAAAAGTACATTTGGATTATCTATAATTACGATTGTATTTAAAGATGGAGTAGATGATTATTGGGCTCGTATGAGAATTCAAGAACGATTGAATGATATTGAGTTGCCGTATGGAGCTGAACCAGGATTAGATCCTTTAACATCTCCTATTGGAGAAGTATTTCGTTATATTATTGAAAGTGATACAAAGAGTTTAAGAGAATTAACAGATTTACAACGCTTTGTTATTGTACCAAGAATTAATCAAGTTTCAGGAGTTGCAGAAGTAACAAATTTTGGAGGAATTACAACGCAATATCAAATAGAAATAGATCCAAATAAATTAACTCAGTATGATGTTTCGTTAAATGATATTGTAGAAACAATAGAAAAAAATAACATTAATGCAGGAGGAAGTACATTACCTCAAGGAGATATAGGATATGTGATTAGAGGAATAGGTCTTGTAAAAGATTTAGAAGATTTTGGTAAGATTGTTATTAAATCAGAAAAAGGTGTACCTGTTTTATTATCAGATATAGGCGAATTAAAATATGGAAACTTAGAGCGAAAAGGAATTTTAGGTTATAGCGATAAAAGCCGAAATCATAGTGACGGAATTGAAGGGATAGTTCTATTGTTAAAAGGAGAAGATACTTCTGTAGTTTTAGAAGGTATTCATGAAGCTGTAGATGAATTGAATAATGATTTGTTGCCAAAAGATGTAAAAATACATGCATTTTTAGATCGTACAGATTTAGTCGATACAACACTTAATACTGTTTCGTACACATTAATGGAAGGTATTTGTTTAGTCGTTATTGTACTTATTGTATTTCTTGGAAGTTGGAGAGGAGCTCTTCTAGTAGCTATAACAATTCCTATTTCATTGCTTATAGCATTTATATTAATGCATTTTACATCCATTCCAGCTAATTTACTTTCGTTAGGAGCTATAGATTTCGGAATTATTGTAGATGGAGCTATTGTGATGATGGAAACCGTTTTGAAAAAAAGAGAGGAAAATCCTAAAGAAGAATTAAAGGAGAAAACTATTTCAACGGTTGCAAAGCAAGTAGCAAAACCAATATTTTTTGCAACACTAATTATTATAACAGCTTATTTACCATTGTTCGCTTTTGAAAGAGTAGAACGTAAACTTTTTACTCCGATGGCTTTTACTGTTGGTTATGCATTACTTGGAGCTTTATCAGTTGCACTTTTATTAATCCCAGGATTAGCATTTGTAATGTATAAAAAACCAAGAAAAATTTATCATAATAAATGGTTGGAAAAGCTGACGAAATCTTATTCAAAGGTTATCAAAAAAATAATTGCTAAACCCAAAAAAGTTATTCTACCATTACTTCTAATTCTTGCTAGCGCGACAGTATTATCTATTTCTGTTGGAAAAGATTTTTTACCAACATTAGACGAAGGTTCTATTTGGTTACAAGTAGAATTACCTCCAGGATTATCGGTAGAGAAGTCAAAAGAAATGAGCGATGTATTGAGAGAACATACAATGAAATATGACGAAGTTACCTATGTAATGGTTCAAGCTGGTAGAAATGATGACGGAACAGATCCATGGACAGCATCTCATTTTGAAGTTTCAATAGGACTGAAACCATATAAAGAATGGCCTAGAGGAAAAACGAAGAATGATTTGATTCGAGAATTAGAATCAGAGTATGCTAGTATGCCAGGATATACAGTTGGTTTTTCACAACCAATGATTGATGGCGTTATGGATAAAATTTCAGGAGCACATAGTGAGTTGGCTGTAAAAATATATGGGAAAGATTTTACTGAAACACGTAAAATAACTGAGAATATCATGAAAGAATTAAAAATGGTAAAAGGAGCAGTTGATGTATCAATAGATCAAGAACCACCTTTACCTCAACTTCAAATTCATGCTAATCGAGATAAAATTGCACAATATGGATTGAATGTTTCTGATGTTTCAGAATTAATAGAAGTCGCAATTGGAGGAAAAGCTATTTCTCAAATATTTTCAGATGATAGAGTATATGATTTTACTTGTAGATATAAAGAAGATAGTAGAAATACACCAGAAAAAATACGAAAATTAACTTTGACAAATGTAGATGGTGTAAAAATACCATTAGCGCAAGTTGCCGATGTAAAACTAAATACAGGAGAAAGTACAATTACGCGTGAAATGAATAAACGTCATTTGACAATAAAACTGAATTTGAGAGACCGCGATTTAAGTTCTTTCCTAAAAGAAGCCCAAAATAAAATAGAACTAAATATTGATTATGATCATAGTCAATATCATATTAAATGGAGTGGACAGTTTGAAAATCAAGACAGAGCTTATAAAAGACTTTCAGTTATTATTCCAATTGCAATATTAGTCATGTTTATACTTTTATATGCAGCATTCGGTAAATTGAGACAAGCTTTGCTTTTAATAGGAATTATTCCTTTGGCGATATTCGGTGGAATGTTAGCTTTAAATGTAAGAGGAATGACGTTGAATGTATCTTCAGCAGTTGGTTTTATTGCATTATTCGGAGTTGCAATTCAGAATGGAGTGATTATGATTTCTCAAATCAATTTACTGAAAAATAAAGGAATGGAACTTTCTCAAGCTGTTATAGAAGGAACAAAAAATCGTTTCAGACCTGTTTTGATGACAGCTACAGTTGCGATTCTAGGATTATTACCAGCTTCATTAGCAACAGGAATAGGATCAGATGTTCAACGTCCATTAGCAACGGTTATCGTATACGGATTATTATTCTCAACAATCATTACACTTTTTGCCCTTCCAGCTTTGTATTATATGATCGAAAAGAAATGGGGAAAAGATTCAGTAGAAAAATCAGTTAATCAAAAACAAGATTAAAATGAAAAAATATTGGTTATTAGTTGTGTGTAGTTTATTTATAGTAAATACTAAATTAATTGCTCAAATAACAAATGAAAGAGAATTAGATTATAAAAAATTTATAGAAACAGTTCAGGCAAACAATATTTCTTATACAGCAGAACGCTTTAATGTAGATATTGCCGAAACAGAAATTTTAAGTGCAAAAGCATTTACGGATCCCGAACTTCAATTTGAATATTTTGATAATGGAGAAGCCAAAAGAAAAATGGGACTTGGATATTCAGCGGAAGTTGGATGGGTTTTAGAATTAGGAGGAAAAAGAAAAGCTCGAATTAATTTAGCTAAAAGTGAATTTGAATTAACGAAATTAATTCTTTTAGATTATTTCAAAAACTTGAAAGCAGATGCAACATTAGGATTTCTTCAAACAATCTATCAGAAAGAAATGTTGAATGTAAAAGAGAATTCTTATAACATGATGAATCAGTTAGCAAATTCGGATGAAATAAGATTCAAATTAGGAGAGATTTCTGAAACTGATGCAAGACAAAGTCGATTAGAAACTCAGTCATTAAAAAATGAAATAATACAAGCAGAAACAGATTTTGCTACATCAAAAATTCGATTATCAACTTTTATGGGAATTGATCAATATGCAGATTTATTTTCTACAGTAGGAGATTTGAAAACGTTTCAACGTGATTTTGATTTAATCAATTTGACTGAAATGGCTTTAAGTAATCGAACTGATTTATTAGTTGCCTTGCAAAGTAAAGATGTTAGTCAAAGAATGATTGAGTTAGCCAAAGCAAATCGTGTAATAGATTTGGGACTGATTTTAGGATTAGAGCATTCAACAGCTGTTAGAAATTTGATAGCAGAAACTCCTCAGTTCACACAAATTAAAGGAGGAGTAAATATTCCATTGAAATTTTCTAATAAATATAATAATGAATTGAAGGTTGCTAAAATGCAATTTAAACAAGAGGAGCTAAATTATAAACAAATAGAATTAGAGATTAAATCTCAAGTAAAAGAAGCATATGAGTTGTATGAAGGTTATAAAAAACAGTTGAAACAATTTGATATTGAAATATTAAAAAATGCGAATTTAATATTAGAGGCTAAAAAATACAGTTACAAAAGAGGAAATTCGTCTTTGTTAGAGGTTCTAGACGCTCAACGTACTTATAATGAAACTCAAAATCAATATTTGGAAACTCTTTATAATTGTGCTTCAGGTCTTATTGACTTAGAAAGAGTAGTAGGAATTTGGGATATTGATTTTTAAATCTTTACTAACTCTAAAGATTTATGAATTATATTCGTGATGATTTTTCAATTAAATGTCTAGGACATATTTCAACGGAAAAATTTAATAAGCTTCTATTTCTACACTTTAGGAAAATAGAATTTAGATGAAATAGTAAAAGTCGTTTTAGTGCGACTTTTATTATTGATTTAAAACTCGTTTTCTAAAAATGTACATTAACGGAAAACTGCGTAAAAACATCCAAATTCCGAATGCAATCCAGATTCCATAAATATTTAAACCAAAGTAATTTGCAAGATAAATGGTTGGTAGGAATCCAAGAAATGTTGCGATAATTAAGTTGTTTCGCAAGAGTTTAGCATCGCCCATTCCTTTGAAAAATCCATCAAAAATATAAGCTAATGTATTGATTGGTTGCATCAATAAAACCATCCAAAATACAGAATTGAAAATGATCAAAACATTTGGATCTTGATTGAAAATTTGCCCAATTTGATTATAAAAAATAAAACAAATAGCAATTAAAATACATGCAATTAAAACTGAATATTTGGAAATATCTTTGCTTAAAATCCAAAGTTTAGGATAGTTTCGTTCGCCTTGTAAACGACCTGCCATCGCGTTTCCAGCACCTGCATATCCGTCAATAAAGAATGAAAAGAACAACCAAATATTCATCAAAATACTTTGCGCGGCGATATAATTTTTTCCGTAATCGGTGGCGTAAGAATTCGCAAGAAAAAATGTAACATTCAACGAAGCTGTTCGTAAAATAAAATTGAAACTTAAGTTGATATATTTCTTAAAAAGTGGATGAATGGTTTTTCCTGGATTTAATCCAAATGAAGTTTTCGTGAAATAGTAGTAAAACGCCATAATTACCATAATCAATTGTGCAATCAAACTTGCATAAGCAGCGCCTTTAATATGATAAGCGGGAATTATCCCATTTACTCCAAAGATTAGAATATAGTCTAAAAAGACATGAACAAATGCAGCTGTTAAACTACATTTCATTGCCCAAACGGTGTTTTGCATTCCTCTAAATGCTCCAAAAAGAGTGAGCGAAATAAGTGTTAATGGAAAACCAAATGCTCTGATTTTGTAATAATCTACTGAAAATTGAAGAACCAAATCTTTTGCATTGTACAATTCGAATAGATTTTGTGCAAAAAAATACGTTGGAACAAAAATAAGTAAACTCAAAAATAGATTGAAATACAACGCTTGCGGAACTAAAGTTTTGAGACTTTCCAATTTATTTGCTCCAAAACTTTGCGAAACCAAAGACGAAATAGAGGTTTTGGTTTGGGTAACAATCCAGATAATTCCTGAAAGAAAAGAACCAACTAAACCAGTCGCAGCAAGTGCTTCAACCGAATACTCTTTTACATTACCCACCATCGCAATATCGGTTAAGGTAATAAGAGATTCGGCAATTCCCGAAAATATAGCAGGAATAGCTAATTGATTAATTTGTTTGAACGTAATTCTATCCGAAACCAAATTCATTTCGAAAAATTATTTTTTTACGCGTTTGTATGGAGGTTTGTTTTTGATGATTTGACTCAACATAAATAAGGTAGTTCCGACCAATGTGAAATAACCTAAAAGTGGTAAGCCCGGAATGTGATAATCGTTGTATTTGAACATGAAAATACATGCTAAATATCCAGCGAAAATCAAATAATAAATTACTTTTTTGAATGATCCGTAAGTAAATTTTCCTCGAATATATTCAATCAAATTCAACAGAATTAATAAGAAATAAAAGCCGAAAAAGATATAACGCAATGGGTTAATTGGACGATCGGTAGTTCTTATATTCACCATTAAATTGTAATTGTAAACACCGTTATAAATTAATAACAATAAGATAAGAACGATAATAATACGAAGTATTTTCATAAAGTATTTTTGCATTAAAAAAAGCTGTCGAAACAGCTTTTTGATTTTATTTTACAGGTTTGAAATCTAATGAAAGCGAATTCACACAATAACGTAAACCAGTTTCTGTAGGTCCGTCATCAAAAACGTGTCCTAAGTGACTTCCGCAATTTCCGCAAAGAATTTCTGTTCTCTTCATTCCGTGCGAAGTGTCTACGCGTTCTACGATTTTACCTTCTTTTATTTCTTTGTCAAAACTTGGCCAACCACAATGTCCATCAAACTTAGAAGAAGAAGAAAACAATTCTTCTCCACACGCATTACACGTATAAATTCCGTTCTCGAAATGCATGTTGAATTTTCCTGTAAAAGGACGTTCTGTTCCAGCTTCTCTTAAAACATAATACTCTTCAGAAGAAAGTTCTTTTTTCCATTCTTCGTTTGACTTATTGATATTGAATTGAGGTTTTTCGTTCATCGTAACAGTGTTTGAAGGTTGTTCTACTTTAGCATCTTCTTTCTTGTGTTGAGATGTACAAGAAACCATAAGGCTCAATATTAATCCAACAACAAAAAAAGAAGTATATTTTTTTAGGCAATCCATTGATTATATTTTTCAAAAGCTTGTCTGATTTCTTCTTCAGTACAAACTACATCATAACGACAATTTCCAATCTTATTGATCAAACTAAAGTTGATTGAATTGTTTTGATTTTTTTTGTCGTGTTTCATCCATTCCATTAAGTTCGGAAAAATTTTCATATCAATTGTATTTAATGCATACATTGACGAAAAACTTTCGCAAACTTCTTCCACATCAGCTTTAGAAATTAATTCTTGATCATAACTAAGGAACGTTTCAATAATCATTCCGATTACAATTGCTTCACCATGTAAAAGTGGAAAATCAGTTTCTAAGGATTCACTTTCGATAGCATGACCAATTGTATGACCAAAATTTAAAATTTTGCGTTCACCTTTTTCATACGGATCATTGTCAACCACATTTTCTTTGATATGAATAGAATCCATGATAAAAGGTGCTAAAGCTTCGGCATCGTGGGAAGGTAATTGCACCAAATTATCCCAATGATCACGATTTTTGATTAAACCATGTTTCAACATTTCTGCCAAACCAGATTTTACTTGACGTTGTTCTAATGTCAACAAAAATTTAGGATCAACTAACACCATTTCTGGCTGTGTAAATGTCCCGATCATGTTTTTCATTCCTTCTAAATCAATTCCATTTTTTCCGCCAGCAGAAGCATCGACTTGCGATAATAAGGTAGTTGGAATGTTAATAAATTTGATTCCACGCTTGAAAGTAGAGGCCATAAAACCTCCCATATCCGTTAAAACTCCACCACCAACATTGATAACTAATGAATGACGATCTGCACCCAATTCGCTTAATGCTAACCAAAGATTGGTTACAGTATCAATGTTTTTATTTTCTTCTCCAGAGTCAATTTCAAGGATTTCGTAAGCAGAAATATTGTCCAAATCGGCTAATAATAGCGGTAAACAATGCACATGAGTGTTCTCATCTACCAAAAAGAAGATAGAAGAAAAAGTGTTATTTGCAAGGTAATCGTCTAATATATATGCGATTGAACCAAAATGAATCGGAGCTGATTTCAAAATGAAAAATGTTTTTAAAATGTGCCTAAAATTACGACGACCTTTTTACATCGACCAAATATTTTGAATGATTTATTTTAGGAGGGCTGTCGATAGAATCTATATTGATATTATCGACTTATAAAATAATTATTTTTAAATTTGCACAAATTCATAGATCAATGAACATAGTTCTTTTTGATGGCGAAGAATGGGAAGATTTTTTGCCCCTAACATTTACAAGACCTGTAGCAGCCCTAAGAATGGGAATATTGAGTTTTGCAGAACGTTGGGAAAAAATACTAAATACAGAGGTTTCTTATCAAACGAAACCTTATTTGCAAGAAAAATTTCCTGCTAAACTTCAAACAGAAAATACATTTATCAACCCAACTTTTTTTCCGAATGAAAAATTAATTGAAGCGATAAAGGATTTAAAACCAAATCAAACCCTAATTTTTGACAATCAACTTGTAGCAGTTAAATCAACTGAAGAAACTCCAAAAATCACATCAGATATTATTCAATTTGAAGATGAAGTAATTCATCTACAACATTCTTGGGATCTGTTTACTTACAATTTCCAGGCAATTGAATTTGATTTTGATTTGGTGACAAAAGGAAGAACTTCTCAATCAATATCTACAACCAACCAAGTTTTAGCTCCTGAAAAAATATTTATTGAAGAAGGTGCGAAAGTTGAATTTTCTATTTTGAATGCATCAGAAGGTCCAATTTATATTGGAAAAGATGCCGAAATTATGGAAGGTTCTATGATTCGTGGCGGATTAGCTTTATGCGAGCATGCAAAAATAAATATGGGTGCAAAAATATATGCTGGTTGTACGATTGGTCCTTTTTGTAAAGTTGGTGGTGAATTAAATAATTCAATCCTAATAGCATATTCAAATAAAGGACATGATGGGTTTTTAGGGAATTCTGTAATTGGAGAATGGTGCAATTTAGGCGCGGATACAAATAACTCAAACTTGAAAAATAATTATGCAGAAGTAAAGTTATGGAGTTATAACCAAAAAAGATTTGTAAAAACAGGTTTGCAATTTTGTGGTTTAATAATGGGCGATTATGCTAAATCTGCAATCAATACACAATTTAATACTGGTACAGTTGTTGGAGTTTGTGCGAACGTTTTTCAATCAGGTTTTCCACCAAATATGATTAAACATTATAGTTGGGGTGGACAATCAGACGCTCCTGTTTTTAATTTTGATAAAGCTTGTGAAGCTGCAGAAAAAATGATGGAAAGAAGAAAAATTGCTTTTACACTTGCTGATAAAAGAATTTTAGAACATATTTTTAATTTAAATAATAACTAATTTAATAACGAGTAAATCATAAGAATTTAAGTTTAAAATTGTAATATGATTAATTTTACGTGTTAATCTTTTAACAATTAATTAAAAAATCCTTAATTTTGCTTTTTGTTAGAAAAGAATATTTGTGAAATGACTGGTAAATATAAAAACGTTTTAGAGTTAATTGGAGATACTCCATTAGTTCAGTTAAACAGAATTAACCAAGACATTCCAGGCGAAGTTTATGCAAAGTTAGAATGTTACAATCCTGGACATTCAACAAAAGACAGAATAGCTTTACATATTATAGAAGAGGCTGAAAAAAATGGTCTATTAAAACCTGGTGCTACGATTGTAGAAACAACTTCAGGTAACACTGGATTTGCTGTAGCTATGGTGGCTATCGTAAAAGGGTACAAATGTATCTTAGCGGTATCGGATAAAACAAAGGCAGAAAAGATTTCATTCTTGAAAGCGATGGGAGCAAAAGTATTTTTGTGCCCTGCGAATGTACCTGCTGATGATCCAAGATCATATTACGAAGTAGCAAAACGTATTGCTGCGGAAACGCCAAATTCTCTTTATATTAATCAATATTTTAATCAAGGGAATACAGAAGCTCACTATTTAACAACAGGTCCTGAAATCTGGAATCAAACAGAGGGTAAAATTACTCACCTAATCGGTTGTACAGGTACAGGAGGAACTTTGACAGGTAGTGCACGTTATATAAAAGAGCAAAACCCAGATGTGAAAATCATCGGAGTTGATGCTTATGGATCAATATTGAAAGGTTATCACGAAACTGGAAAAATTGATCAGAATGATATCTATCCTTACAGAATCGAAGGAATGGGAAAAAATTTAGTTCCTGGAGCTTTAGATTTTGAAATGGTTGATTCTTTTATCAAAGTGACAGACGAAGAAGCTGCTTATCGTACAAGAGAAATTGCTTTGAAAGAAGGAATTATGGCAGGATATACTTCTGGTGCTGCAACACAAGCATATAAACAATTGGCTGAAGCTGGAGAATTTGACGAAAATTCTTTAGTTGTAATTTTGTATCCAGACCATGGTTCGCGCTATATGACAAAAGTTTTTAGTGATGATTGGATGGCAGAGCAAGGCTTTACAAATAGCAGACTCAATGGTTTAGAAGCTCGAGCAACAGTCGAAAGAATTAAATAATACGTATATTTGTAAAAATTAAATATTTAAAGTAGGTAGTGTTCGTTCACTTTCTACTTTTTTTCAATTAATAAAAAATTAAACTATAATAAAATGGACATTTTTGAACGTTTAAAACAGAACCCTGGACCATTAGGTCAATTCGCTGATTATGGTGAAGGTTATTATGTTTTTCCACAGTTAAAAGGAGAAATTGGACCCGTAATGGAATTCCAAGGTAAAAAAGTAATTACTTGGTCAATCAATAACTATTTAGGTTTAGCTAACCATCCAGAAGTTCGTAAAGCTGATGCTGATGCGGCAGCTGAATATGGTATGGCTTATCCAATGGGAGCTCGCGCAATGTCTGGACAAACAGATTTTCACGCACAATTAGAGCAAGAATTGGCTGATTTTGTTCAAAAAGAGTCTGCTTATTTAATGAATTTTGGATACCAAGGAATGGTATCTACAATTGATGCTTTAGTGTCTAAAAATGATGTAATCGTTTATGATGCTGAATGTCATGCTTGTATCGTGGATGGTGTTCGTTTACACTTTGGTAAACGTTTTATTTATCAACACAATAACATCGAAAGTTTCGAAAAAACAATTATTCGTGCACGTAAATTAGCCGACAAACAAGGAGGAGGAATTTTAGTGATTACAGAAGGTGTTTTCGGAATGACAGGTAAGCAAGGTATTTTAAAAGAAATTGCTGCTTACAAAGACGAATACAAATTCCGTTTATTAGTTGATGATGCACATGGTTTTGGTACTTTAGGTAAAACTGGAGCTGGAGCTGGAGAAGAGCAAGGTTGTCAAGATGCAATTGATATCTATTTCTCTACTTTCGCAAAATCTATGGCTGGTTTTGGAGCTTTTATCGCTGGAAATAAAGATATTATCCGTATTTTAAAATATAACTTACGTTCTCAAATCTTTGCAAAATCATTGACAATGCCAATGGTAATCGGAGGTTTAAAACGTCTTGAATTGTTACGTTCTCATCCTGAGCTTAAAGATAAGTTATGGCACAATGTAGAAAAAATTCAGAAAGGATTACAAGATCGTGGGTTTGATATCGGTGGATCTGATACATGTGTTACACCAATCGTATTGAATGGTTCTCCTATCGAAGCGACTGTATTAGCGAAAGAAATGCGCGAAGAATATGGTATTTTCGTTTCTGTAGTAGTTTATCCAGTTATTCCAAAAGGAATGATTATTTTCCGTATTATCCCAACTGCTGCTCACGAAGACGAGCACATCGAATATACGTTAAACTCATTTGCTGAGATTAAAGATAAATTAGCTGACGGATATTACAAACGCAAAGCAGAAGAATTGAATGTTGATTTTGTTCAATACTAAAATATATATTCAATCAAATAATAGAAAAACCCTAAACTGAATAAGTTTAGGGTTTTTTGTTTGTATTCTGTTCAAAAGTAACGTCCATTATCACCGATTACACCATTTGATTTACTATATTTGTTTACAAATTAAACACACAAACACACAACAATTTTAATTATGAAAATTCACAATTTTAGTGCAGGACCATGCATTTTACCACAAGTTGTTTTCGACAAAATGGCTCAAGCTTGTTTAGATTTCAACAATTCAGGAACATCAATTTTAGAAATTTCTCACCGTCGCAAAGATGCGGTAGAAGTGATTGATACAGCAAGAGCGTTGGTAAAAGAATTGATGAATGTTCCAGAAACGCATGACGTAGTTTTTATGCAAGGCGGAGCTTCATTGCAATTTCCTACTGTAGCTTACAATTTATTGAAAGAAGGCGGAAAAGCAGCTTATACACAAACAGGAAAATGGGCAGAAAATGCTATCAAAGAAGCGAAGCGTTTCGGAGAAATCGAAGTTATAGCTTCTTCAAAAGATCAAAATTATAATTATATTCCGAAAGGATACACTGTTCCTTCAGATGTAGATTATTTCCACTGCACATCAAATAATACTATTTTTGGAACACAAATGAAAGAGTTTCCAAATTCTCCAGTTCCAATGGTTTGCGATATGTCTTCGGATATTTTATCTCGCACAATTGATGTTTCTAAATTCGGTGTAATCTATGCTGGAGCCCAAAAAAATATGGGCCCTGCGGGTTCTGCCGTTGCAATCGTTCAAAAAGATTTATTAGGTAAAACAGGACGTAATATTCCTGATTATTTAAACTACGAAACACATATCAAAAAAGAATCATCGTTTAACACTTGGCCAGTAATAGCAATTTACGGTGTCATGTTAAATTTACAATGGTTAAAAGAGCGAGGTGGAGTAGAAGCGATTGCAAAAATTAATACTGCAAAAGCGGATGCAATGTATGCTGAAATTGATCGTAACGGATTATTTACAGGAACTGCTGCAACAGAAGATCGTTCTCAAATGAATGCTACTTTTGTTTTAAATAACGAAGATTTCAAAGCTGATTTTGACGCAATGTTAAAAGAAGCTGGAGTTGTTTCTTTGGCTGGTCACCGAGATGTTGGTGGATATCGTGCGTCTATGTACAATGCTTTACCATTAGAATCTGTTCAAGTTTTGGTAGAAGTAATGAAACAATTTGAACAAAAATTTGGTTAATCAACAGACATTAGATGCTAGATATTAGTATTGAGAAATATATTATCTAACATCTAAAATCTCACATCTTAATTCTATAATAATAACATGAAAATATTAGCAAACGACGGAATTTCTAAGGCAGGAATAGAAGCTTTAGAAGGAAAAGGTTTCGAAGTAATAACTGCTCACGTAGCACAAGAACAATTAGAAAATTATATCAACGAAAACGGAATAGAAGTACTTTTAGTGCGTTCTGCGACTAAAGTTCGTCAACCTTTGATTGATGCGACAAATCTTAAAATTATTGGTCGTGGTGGAGTTGGTATGGACAATATCGATGTTGCTTATGCACGCGAAAAAGGAATTCAAGTCATTAATACGCCAGCATCTTCTTCTCAATCGGTAGCAGAATTTGTGATTGCGCATTTGTTTTCTATTGTTCGTAATTTGCACCAAGCCAATCGTAATATGCCTTTAGAAGGAGATTCTAATTTCAATGGATTGAAAAAAGCTTACGCAAAAGCAATCGAATTGAGAGGAAAAACAATGGGAGTAATCGGTTTTGGTCGTATCGGTGTAGAAGTAATTCGTGAAGCGATTGGTTTAGGAATGAATATTTTAGTGTATGATAAATTCCCAGCAACACGCGACATCGAATTAGAATTTTTTGATGGTCAAAAATTAACATTTACCATCACTTCTGTTGATTTTGATGAAGTGATTACAAAAGCAGATTTCATTTCGCTGCATGTTCCAGCACAAGATGGATATATTTTGGGCGAGAAAGAATTTGCAAAAATGAAAGATGGTGTGATTGTAATTAACACGGCTCGTGGAGGAGTTGTTGATGAAAAAGCGTTGGTTGATGCTATCGAAGATGGTAAAGTTGCAGGTGCGGCATTGGATGTTTTCGAGAATGAGCCAACACCAGAAATGGGTTTATTGATGAATGAATCTTTGTCGTTATCTCCTCATATTGCAGGTTCTACGAATGAAGCGCAGGACAGAATTGGAACTGAATTAGCTTCGCAAATCGTTGAGATTTACGGAAAATAATTTTGAGTTTCATTCTATCTAAAACTATTCAAAATGCCTCAATTTAAACCATTCAAAGGAATTCGACCTACAGAAAAAACTTCTCAAGAATTTGTGACGCTTGCCGTTAATCAATATTCGAAAGAAGAATTGGATTATTATATCAATAACAGAGAAAACTCTTTTTTGCATATTATTTTGCCAACTTGGGACGAAACGATTCAAGATCCGAAAGAGAAATTCAGAAAAGTTCGTGAGAATTTTGAGGATTTTATTTCGAAAAAAATATTAACGCAAGACAAGTCTTCTTTTTATATTTATCAAGTGATACAGCCTGATGGACGCGAAACAAAAGGACTTTTGGGCTTGGTGAATATTGATGATTATCGTCAAAATAAAATAAAAAAGCACGAAGAAACATTGGAACGTCGTGTGGAATTATTTGCAGATTATTTGAAAGAATCTCATTTCCATGCGGAGCCTGTTTTGTTGACCTATAAACCTGCTCAACGTGTAGATTTGTTGATTGATACGGAAATGAAACGCAAGCCGATTCTGAAAATAGAAGAAGAAAACGGAACGCAACATTTGTTGTGGAGAGTTGATAATCGTCTGAATTTGAAACAATTAAAAGATTCAATCGAAAAATTAGACGAATTATACATTGCAGATGGACATCATCGTATGGAAAGTTCGGAACGATACACAAAATTTGCGGTTGAAAATTCGAAAGATGAAGTCTATGGTGATGAAGCGTTTAATTATACGTTAGCACTTTTAGTTTCGAATGAAGATTTGATTATCAATGATTATAATCGATTAATTAAAGATTTAAATGGCTTAACTCCAGAAGCGTTTTTAACTGCTTTAGAAGTTGATTTTGAAATTATTCCGAAAGCTGATGAATTAGTTGTGCCAACAAAAAAACATCATATTGTGATGTATTTAGATGGTCAATATTATAGTTTATATGTCAAAAATAACTTATTGACAACCGAAGGATTAAGCGAGTTGGATACGTATATTTTCGAAGAAAATGTGATGAAACCAATTCTTAATATTCAAGATTCTAAAAAGGATAAACGTGTTCATTACGAATGTGGAACGCGTAATAGAGAAGGAGTGGAAGCACTTAAAAACAAGGTTGATCATCACGATTATATTGCAGCTTTTGCTTTCTATCCAGTGGATGTGAAGGATTTGCAATTGATTGCAGATTTAGGGCTTAAAATGCCTCCAAAAAGTACATATATCGAACCAAAACCTTTAAGCGGTTTTGCTGTATTCGATTTGAAAGAATAAAAAATGAGTATTCAAGAAAATTTAAAAACAATCGAAGCTACAATTCCTGCTCATGTGACATTGGTAGCGGTTTCTAAGACAAAACCTGTAGAGGATTTGCAAGAAGCTTATGCGGCTGGAATGCGAGATTTTGGAGAAAACAAAATTCAAGAAATGTGTGATAAATACGAAGTTCTTCCAAAGGATATTCGTTGGCATATGATTGGACATGTACAAACCAACAAAGTGAAGTATATGGCGCCTTTTGTGCATTTAATTCATGGAGTTGATAGTCTAAAATTGTTGAAAGAAATTCACAAACAAGCCGAGAAAAATAATCGCGTAATTGATGTTTTGTTGCAACAATTTATAGCAGATGAAGAAACTAAATTTGGTTTGGATCAAGAAGAAATTCAACAAATTATGCAAGAAGAAATTCAACATTTACCAAATGTAAGAGTTGTTGGATTGATGGGAATGGCAACGTTTACGGAAGATGAAAATCAAATTCGCGAAGAATTTCGTTCTTTAAAATCTAACTTTGATTCGTTGAAAAATAATTTCGAAAATCTAACTATTTTATCAATGGGAATGTCGGGAGATTATCAAATTGCGATAGAAGAAGGTAGTACAATGGTTCGCATTGGAAGTTCAATTTTTGGACATCGTAATTATTCCATATAATGGACTAATTTTTTTTAAAATAACAAAACCCTAAAATGATAAGTTTTAGGGTTTTTGTATTTTTAGTTTTGATTAAAAAGTTTTTATATGTTAACCATTTCCTACGCCTCCGCTTTGCTCTTGGTTAGATTTTGATCGTTCTATTTTGAATTGTTTTCCAAAATTATAACTTATTCCAATTCGGTACGATCTGTAAGATTGGCTTACACCAGTATTTATAACATTATTAGAAATGCTTGTGTATGAACCATTTTTGTTTTCGAAAAGGTTAGAGATATTTGCCGAAAGTTGTAATTTCTTTTTAAATACCATTGCTCTCATACCAATGTTATGACGCATAAAATCTCCAAATTTGTCTAATCCATCTGTACTTTTTGTATAATATGAATAAGTGTAATTAGCAAAAAGTGTTTTCTTTTTATTTAAATCTAAATTATTTGTAATTCTAAATTCCCCATTCATTCCGTCTAATGTATAATTCATTTCAGGAATTTTACTGGTTGTTTTACGATAGAAAACATCTGCCGAAGCATTTACTTTCCACCATTTATAAGGTTTTACGTTGATGTTTTCACTTAAACCAATACTATATGTTTTTCCAATATTATAAGGCTTAGAAAGTGTAATCTTGGTATCAGGATCCATGATGCTTACTTGTTCAAAAAGATCATTCGCATTGCGGTAATACAAACTTGTTACCAATAAATCTTTATACGCATGCTCTAACTCGAAATTATTCGAATTAGAAGGCGTCAAATTTGGATTTCCTTCTGAATAATTATACTCATTTTGTTTCGTTCTTCTTGGATTTAAATACCAAATAAATGGACGATCTACACGACGACTATAGTTTAATGTAAACGAATGATTTTCCGATGATTGATACATCAAATAAGCGGTAGGATATAAGCCGTCATAAGTTTTTTCGTAATTATTTTTCGGATCTTCCATAATGCTTTTCACTTGTGCATGCTCATAGCGTAACCCAACTTTTCCTGTCAGCTTTTCACTCAATTGTTTTTCTACCGAATAATACAATGCGTAGACATTCTCTTTGTAATTGTATTTGCTTGCAAAATCGGTATCTTCATGGAAATTATCATTCGGATTAAGTTTTAAAAATCGTTGATTTTCCGCTTCATCTGTTGCCCAACGTAAACGCGTTCCATAATTCATTTTCCACGAATTAACAGGATGCTCCATATCGATACTTGCATTGAATCGGTTTGAAGAGCCGTCATTTAAGCTGTAATTATTTTCGTATTTACCAGGGATTTCTGCCCAATTAGGATCAAATTCGTTACTGATATTTTTGTTATTGCTATCGTTTCCGTTATTCGAATAGTCAAAATCGAATGTTAACTTTTTACCTTCCGTTTTGAATTTTTTGATGATATGGTAATTTAATCCCAGATAATTCCAATTCCATTTTCCACCATCCCAATTCGTCGTCATATAACGATTTGTTTTGTTGTTCACTAAATCGAAAATATCAATGACTGAATTTCCTTTACTTTCTCCTTTACCATCTGAAATATCTAAATTGAAACCTGTAATTAAGTTGTCATTGATTTGATAATCAATACCAATTCGACCACCATAATAATTGTTCTCATTTTTATTAATTCCGTCCGAAGTCCATTTTTGATCTGGATATAAAGTTGTGTTTTTACTTTTACCATACCAATTTCCTTTACCACTATAAATATTAGAGGTTAATGTCCATTTTCCTTTGCGGTAATTGATATTCCCGTTCAAATTGAATCCACCGTATTTTTGCTGGTTGTATGAAGTCGAAATAGAACCATTCAAACTTTCTTGTTTTGCATTTTTCAATACAATATTGATGATTCCACTGTTTCCTGTCGCATCGTATTTGGCTGGAGGATTTGTAATGACTTCAATTTTTTCAATATCTTCTGTTCGAATGGTTTTTAGATAATTTGACAATTGTTCACTGCTCATTTGCATTAATCGGTCATTAATCATGACGCTTACTGAACCTTTTCCTATAATCGAAATAGCATCTGTCGCTTCTTCCACCTCGATACGTGGCGCAAGTTTCAATGCATCTAAGGCATTTCCACCTTTTGCACCTTCTGCTTGATCGACATTGAAAATTAATCGGTCTACTTTCTTTTCAACTAATTTTTTTTGTCCTGTTACAACGGCTTCCGTTAACGTTACATTTTCATTTTTTGGAACTAAAATAACACCTAAATCAGTATTTTTAGTAACTTGTAGCGTAACTGAATGTAACGTAACACCAGCTTCTTCTATTTTGAATGTATACGAATCTTCTTCCAAAATTACTGAGAAATGTCCATTTTCGTCTGTAGAGATTTCATCTACAATTTTATCTCCTTGCAAAATCACAACATCTGCTAAAGCAACAGGCGTTTGATTGGTATATTGTATAATTCCTTTTACTTCTTGTTGTGCATAGGTCTGAATTGCTGCAAAACAAATAATTGGAAGAAAGTATTTTTTCATATTATAGGGTTATTTACAAATAAGACGCAGCACTGTTTGAAAAGTTACATGGTTAAATGTGAAATAATTCTTAAATATGTGTTAAATGAATTATGAATTAACTTAGCTTAAGTAATTCATTTAAACCTTCTTTCTCAAAAATTAATTGTCCAACTCGAATGTCGGAAGAACCATTTTTTATTTTGTAGGTATAAATTGGCAAATTATCTTCAATAATACATTCCAAATGCAGAAATTCTGTGTTATCAAGTTGTTGTAATTCGTCCAGAATTTCATTGAGATGTGTTGAAATAAATGTCAAGGTATTTTGATGTGAATCTAGACCTTTTATTGTTTTTGTTAACAAATTTGTCGCATCAATCGAATTTGTTCCACTAAACAATTCATCGAAAATAGCGAAACTATAACCTGCTTCTTTACTCGAAATGAGATAATTTTTTAGGTTCATAATTTCATTCATAAAATGACTATATCCTTTCAACACATTGTCTGTATGATCGATATTGATACTTATAGTTTGATAAAAAGGAATTGTTGCTGATTTGCATGGAACTGGAAGTCCAAGATTTCCCAAATAACTACAAAAAGCAATTGCACGAAAAAAAGTTGATTTTCCTGACATATTTGCACCTGTTAATACAACAACATTTTTAGAAGTTTTGAAATTATTTTTGACAGGATTTTTGAGTAATGGATAATAAAAATCAACTAAATCGAGTTCGTTTTGTGGTGAAATAGTCGGGAAAATAAATTGATGTTCAATTACTTTTAAACTAATAGATAAATATGCTTCGAAGAGATGAAGTTGCTCGAAAAATGAATTGATTTGTGCTTTGTTTTCAATCAATAAATCGTTTGCATTTAGAATTTCCTTGCTCTTAAATTTTCTATTTCGAATGAATTGATAATTTTTTTCCGTTTCAATTGACATCAATGTAGCAATCATATTGTCTAATAGATTTCGAAATTTAGTTGGAAACAATTGTACTTCTAACGATTGCAAAAACGTATAAATTTTATTGAAGAAAATATAAAGTTGTGTTAGCGAACTTTCGAGCGTAGATTTAACAGATGAATAGAATTTTATCTTTAGAAAATCGACTGATTCAACGTTATTTATTGTATTCAAAACCTCGTTGTATTCCGTTTTAGAATAATTGTAAAGTGATTTTCCTTTCACTTGTTGTGTAAAACCTTTGATAATATTTTGCCTATCCATCATCTCTTGCAATGTTTTCGGTTTTGTATTCAATAATTGGAGTAACGTCGAACGTGAATTATAATTCAACGTCATATTAAAAAGAGGTAGAATATCTTTATCTACATTCAAATTATCAATGTTCATCATGGTTGGCAACTATTTCTATTGAAACTATTTTTCAAGATAATCATATTTGATTAAATTACTGAACAAAATAGGATTTAACATTAATTTAAAAGCTACACAATATGAAAAATGAAATTTATCCATGTCTATGGTTTGATGGACAAGCTCAAGAAGCCGCAAATTTTTATTGTTCGATTTTTCCTAACTCAAAAATTATAACCGATAATCAGATGGTGGTTATTTTTGAGTTGAACGGAAAAAAGTTTATGGGATTGAATGGAGGTCCAAATTTTAAGTTTAATGAAGCGACTTCATTTGTTATTGATTGTGAAACGCAAGAAGAAATTGATTTTTATTGGAGCAATCTTACTTTGGATGGAGGAGAAGAAGGGAATTGTGGCTGGTTGAAAGATAAATTTGGTCTTTCTTGGCAAGTTGTACCGACTGTTTTTCCAAAACTTTTGAGTAATCCAGAAAAAGCTCAACGCGTGATGCAAGCGTTTATGAAAATGAAAAAGTTTGATATCGCTACATTGGAAAATGCTTAATTGGTAGGAAAATTTTGAAAATTATTTCTCCCAAAACTACTTTCGGAGCTCATCATATTTGACTAAATTTGAAGTATGAAAGCAAGTTTTGAACCTTATATTTTGAAATTCAAAAATCCAAGCGGTACTTCGCGCGGCGTTTTGACAGAGAAATTGACGTATCTTTTTACATTAGAAGAAGATGGAAAAGAATATGTTGGTGAATGTGGATTGTTTAAAGGGTTGAGTTTTGATGACCGCCCTGATTATGAAGAAAAATTGCAATGGGTTTGTGACAATATTGACTTAGGAGTTGATGAATTGTGGCGTGAATTGCGCGAATGGCCTTCGATTCAGTTTGGAGTAGAGCAGGCTTTTCAGAGTATGTTTGCGAATCGTTACAACGAAAATTATACAGATAAATTGAATCCTGATTTGTATGAATCAGCTTTTTCGACAGGTGATAAAGGTATTCAAACTAATGGTTTAATTTGGATGGGTTCGATTGATTTTATGCGCGAACAAATCAAAGAAAAATTAGCGATTGGTTTCAACTGTATCAAGTTGAAAATCGGTGTTGATTGGGAAAATGAGCATAAGATTATTCAACAATTAAGACAAGATTTTTCTGCGGATCAATTAGAATTAAGAGTAGACGCGAACGGAGGTTTTACGTTTGAGGAAGCAAAAGTGGTGTTGCAACAATTGGCTGATTTAAAAATACATTCGATTGAACAACCTATCAAAGCTGGACAAGTAGAGTTGATGGCAGAGTTATGCGCTGCTACACCAACACCAATCGCATTGGACGAAGAGTTAATCGGAATTGTTCATCAAGAAGATAAATTCAACTTATTAGAAAAAATCAAACCGCAATATATTATTCTAAAACCAAGTTTGGTTGGGGGAATTAGAGGTTCGTTGGAATGGATTAATGCAGCAGATACATACGAAATTCCGTTTTGGATAACATCAGCATTGGAAAGTAATATAGGCTTAAATGCTATTGCACAATGGACAGCGATTTTATATCCAGAAATGCCACAAGGATTGGGCACAGGAGGTTTGTTTACAAACAATTTCCCAAGTCGATTAGAATTAAGAGGAGAATATTTATTTCGAAACAAATTAGCATGAATAAAGTAATTATCGCATTTTTTGCAACAATCGTTTTAATGAGTTGTCAAACGACAAAAAAAACAATTGATTTAGTTGCAATTCAAAAATATCAAACCGAATTGGCGACTTTTTATACTGATCTTAAAACGACGCCATTGGTAGACGAAGAAAAAACGAATTTCAAAGGAATTACATTTTTTCCGATTAGCGAAAAATATATTGTGAAAGCGAAATTTACGCCAATCAAAGATGGAAAGGTGATTCCGTTTCCTACTTCTGCGAAGAAAATCAAAAATTACAAAGAATACGGAACGGTGACATTTATGTTGGATAATGTTGAACAAACGTTGACGGTTTATCAATCTTCTCCAATTATGGAGAAATATGCTGACAGTTTGTTTTTACCTTTTATGGACGAAACAAACGGCGTGACGTCTTATGGAGGCGGACGTTATTTGGATTTGACAACAAAAGATTTGGGTACAAAAGCCAATGAAATAACGTTGGATTTTAACCAAGTGTACAATCCTTATTGTGCATATAGCAAACATTACAATTGTCCGATTCCGCCAGCTAATAATGTGTTGGATGTCGAAATTAATGCAGGTGTAAGTTATCATAAATAGAATGTTGTATTTAGATTTTTCTCAACCTAATTTTGATGTCAACGCTATTCAATTTACCAATGAATTTGAGCAGTCGGTTAAAGATTTTTTGGTTGAATGGTTTTCTGATTCTGAGGTGATGATTGCGCATACTTCTGGCTCAACAGGAACTCCGAAAGAGATTATTTTGAACAAAGAAAATATGCGTAAAAGTGCGAATATGACGGGGAAATATTTGCATTTAGAGAAAGGAAATTCGGCTTTATTGGTGATGCCTGTTACTTATATTGCCGGAAAATTGATGTTGGTTCGTGCAGTAGAAATTGGTTTGAAATTGATTTGTATGCAACCGACTTCGCATATTTCTCTGGATGAAATTAATCGTGGAATTTCGCAAGATTTTACTTCGATTGATTTTGTTGCATTAACGCCTATGCAAGTCGAAAATTCGTTAGATTTTGTTTCGAAATGTCAAAAGTTAATCATCGGAGGAGCGCCTCTTTCAGGGAAAGTGAAACAAGAATTGTTTGCTTTTGAAAATGAAGTCTACGAAACGTATGCAATGACGGAGACGATTACGCATATTGCGTTTAAACAAGTTTCAAATCAAAAAAATCCTAATGCAGCACAAATTTTTGAAGCTTTTGATGAGGTAACGATTTCACAAGATGAGCGAGGTTGTTTGGTGATTGATACGCCTTATGATGGATTGCAAGTTATAACGAATGATATCGTTGAAATCATTGATTCGCGTAAATTTAACTGGATTGGACGTGCAGATAATGTGATAAATTCGGGTGGAATAAAATTATTTCCCGAACAAATAGAAAATAAGCTGAAACCGTTCATTCATTCTGATTTTTATATCACTTCAAAAGTAGACGACTTATTAGGTCAGAAATTAATTTTAGTGGTAGAAGGAGAGGAGAGAAGCTTGGATTTTTCTTCAGCAGATTTAACCAAATATCAAGTTCCGAAAGAAATTATTTTCATTTCTACATTTTCTCGAACGGAAAGTGGTAAAATAAAACGACAACAGTTTTAGGATCGACCTATTTTTTTATTTTGTTCGTGTATTTTACCTAAAATAGCTTAATTTTATCACTACTAAAACTTATACTGTGGATTACAATCGACTTTTTAATGATATTTTTTTCTTGATTTTTGATGATAAAATGGATGAAAATCAATATCCTATTTGGAAAAGTTTTTCGTTTATTCACAATCCAATTCAGCAATTAATTAAGGCACAAGATTTATTAAATCAGTTGCTACACGAATATCCAAAAGATAAAAAAGCACTTTTTTTGAAAGGAGTTGTTCAGCGCAATTTAAACTTCAACGAAGAGTCGATTTTGTATCTTTTAGAAGCAAAAAAGGAAGATTATTACTTGTATGCTGCGAATTTCTACATAGCCGAATATTATATTCATAAATTGAAATTTGAGGAAGCACAAAAGTATTTGAAAGAAATTGAAATTGTGTATCCTACCAATCAACGTTTTCTTTTCTTATCGATTTTAGTGAGTTTAGAATTGTTTGATTTTGAAGAAGCTAAACGATATTTGAATATTTTGTATCAATTGGTTGAGGATAAACAAGTTTTAGAATTATTGAGTAAAAACCTTCAGATTACTGAAGAAATTGTCTTGAAAACGACAAATCGATTGGTCTTAAAAAATTTCAAGTTGAGAAGTTTTAATTATAATCTTCAGCTCAAAACAAATTTGATTGCTTTTTATAAGAATTTCGCTGATATCGGGGTTAATTTTAATGGAATCAATTGCTTTATTATGGCACTTACCTTGAAGCAAATTACGTTGTATCCGACGTTTCATAATCTTGAAATTTATAATGTTCAAACGATTTTAGATTATATTGATGTTGATAAAAAAGGGATTCAAATGCGCTTAGAAGACATTGATTTTGACCATGATTTTGTCAAAAATTACCACGAATATTTAGAAGTCGAAATTCTATTGAAAGAAGATTAGTTTTTTTACTCAACTACATTTTTCTCAAGGAAATATTTTTGTTGTGATCTTGAAACGAGTTCAATCTGACAATTTAGTAGTTGCAATTAAGTTAGAAAATTACGTATTTATTAAGCTAGATTTAGTTCAGCTTAGTATAAGTTGAGGAAGACTTTTCTATTGAAATGATAAATAGGTAACGTGAATAAAAGTGGACAATCAGAAAAAAAACTTTAATTTTGCTAAAATTTATAAGATGGAATTTGTTCAAGATAAGGAAGAAGTTTTTGATAACGTCGAGTTGTTTTTAGAAAGTCTAGAAGTTGGAACGGATGAAGAAAAAAAGAAATCGATTCAGTTAATCAAAAAATCGAAAACATTTTTGGTGATTGATGCGGATGAGGTGATGGTTTTTGCGCCAAGTACATTTATTGGCATTAAAGAAAATAACATTCAGCAGTTTACAGGGAAGCTATTAGAGCACGAAACCAATCCTATTCTAACGAAATTGTTCGGTTCTACGCCAAAAATTGATAAAACTTTGGACGAATTATTTTTAGATTTTTGCGACGAAATAGAAGTTAATCGCAATGATGTTGGGATTTCCCGAGACTATTGGATTATAAAAGATATGTAAAAAAAGAGCTTTTCATCTACAAGTGAAAAGCTCTTTTTTCTTAAAATGTTAAAGGATAACATTGATTTTTGCTTTGCTAATAGGTTTTATTCCAGTCAAAGCACCATCAATTTCGCACTTCAACAAACCACTTCCTCCACCATAATGATGGATTTGCTTTATAGTAGGGAAATAAGTGCTTATCCATTCCTCCATTTTCTCTACCTCCGAAGCACCAATTCCACTACTGTATAATATTATTTGGACGTTGTTTGTTGATACGTATCCTTTCAATTCTTCTTGTGAGCAGGTACAAAATGCTTTCCAGTTTTCATTTTTGTTAATCACGCGTTCTAACGTGTCTACAATTTCTTTGTTTTTACCATAAACGGCGATTTGTACTTGCATATTAGATTAATTTTAAGGCAAAGTAACAACATAACGCATGGTCTAACATTGATTTACGATAAGAAATAAAAAGACATAAAAAAAAATCGTTCCAATTCGAAACGATTTCTATGTTTTATTGTTGATTTTCTAATTGTGCTAATCTTTCGGCAGCTAAATAAAATTCAGGATTCAACTGCAATGCTTTTTTGTATTCCTCTACAGCTTCGGCTTGTTTCTCAAATTTTTCTAGGATTGCGCCTTTGTTGTAGTATGATAAGAAATGATTTGGATTTAACTCGATTGATTGATTAAAATCGTTTAATGCATTTTCTAAATCATTCAATACAAAATAAGTATTTCCTCTGTTGTAATACGACAAGAAATGTGGTTTCATTTCAATTACTTTCGAATAATCTTCGATTGCTTTATCCAATTGTTGCAATTGATCGTAACAAAATGCACGATTGTGGTAACATGATTCGTAATCTGGATTAATTTCTAAAGCTTTATTGAAACATTCGATCGCCTCATCGTATTTGTTCAAATTCATCAATACATAACCTTTTTGATGATAAGCTACAAAACTTGCCGGATCAATCTCGATCACTTTATCAAAATTCTCAGCTGCTTTTGTTGGATTATATTGATTGAAATTTGCCATTCCTCTGTAGAAATAGAAGTTTGGATTTTTATCATCTAATTCAATTGCTTTATCAAAATCCTTGATTGCATCTGTATTTTGTTTCATATAATATTGGCTCAATCCACGACCGAAATATGAATTTGCCACTTCTATTTGACGCTTAATCGATAATGTAAAATAATCAATCGCTTTTCTATACTGACCTTTGCGGAGATATTGACTCCCATCTTCATAAAAACTCATAGTTCAATATTACAACAAACTCTTTAAATTTTAAATAAAAAATTTTAGAAAAGTTTATCTTTACGCAAAACAACACACATGAAAATAGAACATTTAGGGATTGCCGTTAAAGATTTGGGATTATCGAATGAATTGTTCGAAAAATTATTAGGAAAAGCACCGTACAAAGAAGAAGCAGTGGAGTCGGAAGGTGTGAGAACCTCTTTTTTTGAAGTAGGCGAATCGAAGATCGAATTGGTCGGTTCTGAAAAAAATGATAGTGCTATTGAAAAATATTTAGAAAAAAATCGCGAAGGAATTCACCATATTGCTTTTGGAGTAGATGATATCGAACTCGAAATAGAGCGTCTTAAAAATCAAGGGTTTACTTTTATTAACGAAACGCCAAAATTGGGAGCAGATAATAAACGTATTGTTTTTTTACACCCTAAAACAACAAATGGCGTATTGGTAGAGCTTTGCGAAGATGTAAAATAATTTTGAAGTTCAAAAAAATAGCTTTAATATTGCAAACGAATTAGGTGATAGCTTCCTTTTTATTGCTTAATTCTCTGGTCCTATAACTCAGTTGGTTAGAGTAGCTGACTCATAATCAGCAAGTCCTTGGTTCGAGCCCAAGTGGGACCACTTTATTATAAAGCACTTACAAGAATGTAAGTGCTTTTTTTATATCTTCACTGAAACAATACTGAAACATTTTACTAAATGGATAATATTTTTAGATTCTATAAAACAATAAATTCCGATTCTGAAATTGAATTTTTAGTAGTTGATTTATACTTAGAAAACTTTCAAAGATTAATATCTAATGGTATTAATTTTACTTACTCTCTAGAAAATAAATTTCTTACAATTCATAAAAAAGAAGATAAACCGTTCTCAATTAGCTTTGAAAATGTATTAAAAGAGCATATAGATGAAGAAAATCAAAGATCAAAGAAATTGTTATCTGAATTAAGTTTATCTAATAATATTAATATAGATAATTTAATAGTTCGCTTAAAAAATGAACTTCAAGAATTAATTAATGATAATTATGTTTTTTATAATGAATACCCTTTCATCTATGATAGTCTAGATGAAATTTTACAATATATTAATAAATATATTGTACCAGGAGATAATAATAAAATAGAGTTAGACACTTCTAAAATATTAACATTTAATTCTTCTAATAAAATTATAAATAAAATAGAAGAAATTTTTTCATTCTTCAAAGGTAAAAATGAGAAGGGTGAAATTATATTAGATTTTAATGACTATGAATATTTAAAAGAAAAAATACTATTCTTAGTAACAAATAATTCAGTTCCTGAAATCGAAAGGAAATTAAAGCCTAAATTAAATGTAAATACTTTGAGTTTTTGTTTTTGGGTATTACATAAGGAACTTTTTACATCAAAAAAAATCAAAGATAATTTTATAGATACACTTCAAAAATTATTTATTAACTATAAAGACCAAGAAAAATCATCTATAAAAAAACAATTAGGTACAAAATCTAGGGTAACTCAGAGAAAAATCTTACCTAAAATTATATTAAACTACCTTGTTTAAGGTGGTTTTTTTGTTATCTACATTATATCTACAAAAATTACTACATATCTACAAAATAAGAATTTTGTCTACAATACTTCTTCAACAACATTTGCTTCATAATAATTCCTCAAATATTAAGAGCGCTCTGGGGATACAAATTTTTTTAAAATATGAAGAATAACTATATCAGCTTCAAAGAAGCAATAGATTATTTAAAAGTTAGTAAGTCAACATTGTACAAACTAACCTCAAATAGAGAAATTGAATTTTATAAACCTAATGGAGGTAAAATTTATTTCAAATTAGAAGATTTAGACAGCTGGATTAATAAAGGAAAGAAGTTGTGTAAACATGCAGTTTTTCAAGAAAGTTTAGATTTTAAAAGTAGAAAAAATGGAAAATAACAGTATAACATTGAACGAAAGTATATATGTAAAGCTACCACATTTTATAAAAGAGTTAACAGATCAGTATGAAGGAAGAGAAAGAGATATGATTTTATTGTCTACTCTAGGGGTTTTAAGTAATTGTTTTCCAAATTATTATTCTGAATATGATGGTAGAAAAGTATATTCACATTTGTATATAGCGATTTTAGCAAATGCTGCATCAGGAAAAGGAGTAATAAATGTTACGAGAAAATTACTTGAACCTATTCATCAATATGTGAAGGATAAAAAGGATAATTTTTTCTTACAATCAGAAGAAGATGCTGTATCTAAAGATAAAAAAGATAAATCATCAACGACAAATAACTCAACTGAAATAAAGATTTTACCAGGAAACATTTCATCAGCAGAAATGCATTCATACTTTAATAAATCAGAACACGGAATGTTAATAATGGAAAGTGAAGCTGATACTGTAGGTACTATGTTAAAGAATGATTGGGCTAACTATTCAGATGTTTTGAGAAAGGTTTTTCACAATGAACCAATTTCAATAAGTAGAAGTACGGATGAAAGATATTTTGAAATCAATAATCCTAAGTTATCTATTGTACTTTCGGGAACACCTAATCAATTGAGTCCAATAATAAGCTCAGTTGAAAATGGATTATTTTCTAGGTTTTTATATTATTATTTTGATGAACCTCAGAGGTTTAAAAATGTATTTCAAAAGACATCATTAAATGTCAATACTCTTTTTGAAAAAAATGGAAAAATATTACTAGAAGTTTACAAAGTATTAGAAAATGGTAGTATTGAATTTAAACTAACGGATAATCAACAAGAACAATTTTTAGAGTTTTTTACAGATACTACCGAGCTTATACAAGAATCAGATTGTAATGGATTAGATGCTAATGTTAAAAGATTAGGGATTATTCTTTTAAGAATTTTACAAATATTTTCAATTTGTAGAAGGTTTGAAGAAATTATTACATCTAATTTAAATGAAATTATTTGTGATGATATAGATTTTAATACCGGACTTCAATTAGTTAAAGGTTTATTTGAACATACAAAAAATGTCTTCATTAATAATACGAAAGCACTTATTGTATCAGATTTTGATATGAGTATATTAAAAAAACTTTCAAATGAGTTTTCAAGACAAGATGCAGTTAATATTGGTAAAGAAATGCAGGTTAACATACGTACTATTGATGATAAGTTAAATCAATGGTGTTCTAAGAAAATTATTGTAAGAGTTTTTCAAGGTAAGTATAAAAAGGTTATATAACCTTATGTAAAACATGTAAATCATGTAAAACTAAATTTTAGTAGGCTCAAATCTGAGTCTACTTTTTCAAACATTAAATCATATTGAAATAATGAGCAATACAACTGTAAATGTTGTCATTGGTAATAAACTATTGTCTGATGGCAAGGTAGGTATATACCTTAGAATTACTAAAAATAGAAAGAAGAAAGAATTCCATTTAGGTAAAAAGTGTTTTAAAGAAAATTTCCAAAATGGCTTATTAACCAAGAAAGAAAAAGATTATAAAATAATCAACCAAATAATATCAACAAGAGTAAATGAGGCTTATAGTATTATTAATACACTAGAATTAGAAGGGAATAATTTTACATTGGATGATTTTACTAGATTGTACAGAAAGGATGAAAAAGCTGATTTGGATGTTTATCAATTTATTGACGATTATATAATAGAACTTAAAATTTCAAAAAGATTAGGAACAGCCAAAACAATCATTGATTTAAGAAGAACACTTTTTAAATTTCATCCAAACAATCTTCCTTTTAAAAATATTTCTTCTGGGTTTTTAGAAAAATTTGAAGTCTTTATGAGATCAAGAGGTAATACAGATGGAGGAATAGGTGTCAGAATGAGAGAATTAAGATCTATTGTTAATACGGCTATAAGAAGAGATTTAATGGAGGAGAAAGATTATCCATTTAAGAAATACAAAATTTCTAAATTAAAATCAAGTGGTAATAAAAGAGCACTATCAGAACAAGAATTTATTGCTTTTAGAGATGTCAATTTATCTAATAGACCAGACTTAATAGAGGCTTATGATTATTTTATGTTTTCTTTTTATACAAGAGGAATGAATTTTATTGACATTATGAAATTAAAATGGACTGATATAAATGATGGTAGAATAATTTACAGAAGGTCTAAAACAAAAAGAGATTTTAATATAGAAATTACAGATCAAGTTAAACTGATTTTAGATAAGTACAGAATTAGGCAAAATGAAAGTGAGTACATTTTTCCTATTATATTAAAACATGGATTAACAGAGGAGCAGATTGTTTTTCGAAAACAAAAAGTTATTACACGCTGTAATAAAAAATTAAAAATTATAGGAGAGTTATTAGGTATTAATCAAACTATAACAACTTATGTAGCTAGGCATACATATGCAACTATAATGAAAAATAGAGGAGCTAGTACAGAAATAATTTCAGAATCTATGGGACATAGTAGTGTTCAAGTTACTATGTCATATTTAAAAGATTTTGATAATCAAGCTTTAGATGAAGGAAATAGTATTATTTCAGACTTATAATTTTAAGAGTTAATTATTCATTGTGGTAATTAACTTTTTTTCATTTCAAAATTAACCAATTAATATTTACAATTATGCAATTAAGAAAATCAGAAAGAAAAAAAGCCAAGATAAAAATGGCTTTACAAGGTTCAAGTGGAAGTGGAAAGACTTATTCAAGCTTACTACTTGCACAAGGTATCACGAATAAAGATTTCAGTAAAATAGCCATTATAGATACTGAAAATGGTAGCGCAGATTTATATGCACACTTAGGAGATTACAATGTTCTTGCTCTTCAACCTCCTTATACACCTGAAAAATATATAGAAGCTATTGAATTATGTGAAAAGGAAGGTATGGAGGTAATTATTATTGATAGTATTTCTCATGCTTGGGATGAGTTATTAGACTTTCATTCAAAGTTAGCAGGGAATAGCTTTACAAATTGGGCAAAAGTAACTCCAAGACAGAAGGCTTTTACAGATAAAATACTTCAATGCAAAGCTCATGTAATAGCAACAATGAGAACCAAACAAGATTATGTATTAAATCAGAAAGATGGAAAATATGTTCCTGAGAAAGTAGGATTGAAAGCAGTACAAAGAGATGGACTTGATTATGAATTTACTTTAGTATTTGACATAGACATCAAACATTTTGCAGTATCAAGCAAAGATAGAACAGGTTTATTTATGGGTAGACCTGAGTTTATTATTAATTCTGGTACAGGTAGAAGGATTTTAGAATGGTGTAATAGTGGAGTAAATGATGAAGTAATTTCAGAAAATGATGTGTTAGGTAAAATCTCTACATGTCAGACTATTAATGAACTTACAAAGCTATATCAACAATATCCGCAATTTCAACAAAATTTAAATTCATCTTTTACAACAAGAAAGAATGAGTTATCACTTATAATTAACCAACAAAATATACAACAGAATGGAACTTTTAAACATTACTAATCCAAATCCTATTATTCCAATCAATTCAAGGAATATAAATTTTGAAGATATGAGTATTTCTAAACCTCCTGGTAAATACGAAGAAAGAAATATACCAGGAAATAATAATAACTATCAACCAAAACCTTTTATAGAAGCTAATACAATTGAGGTAGATTATAATCACTTACAGACAGAATGCATAATACCTGTGTTTAGCAAGGATAATGAAAAAACAATTGCTCATCAAGAGTTTATAGATATTGCTCAAGAAGGATTATTTGATGTATTTGAGAATGAAAAATTTGAGATGCCTGAAATTAGGGTAAGTCATCAAGTAAAAGGTAGAACACCAGAAGCAATTCACAAAAATGCAGCAGAGCTTTTAGATCACGAGAAAACCATTTACTATGAAAGGATGGCTTTTATTATAAGAATTCCAACTATTACAGATACTATTAATGGAAATCAACTCTCTTTAACAATTGGAGGTGTGAGAGCCTATAATCAGGAGAATTTGTACAGTAAAAAAAGCTTTGAAAAATTCAAATTCTTTATTGGGTTTCAAAATAAAGTTTGCTGTAATCTATGTATATCTACAGATGGCTTTAGTTCAGAAATGAAAGTTACTTCTTATGCTGAACTAAAAAATAAAATCACAGATTTAATACGAAATTACAATGCTCAGAGGCATTTAGAGCAACTCAAAGAATTTTCTGAATATTCTTTGTCAGAACATCAATTTGCTCAGTTAATAGGCAAATCCAGGCTATATAATCATCTCCCTAAGAAAGTAAAATCTTTAATCCCAAAGCTAAATTTCAATGATGGACAATTTAATACAATAGCTAAAGATTACTACAATGATGAGAGCTTTTGTAAAGACGAGATGGGAAATATAAACCTTTGGAATGTTTATAATCTTTTTACACAAGCTGGTAAAAGCAGTTATATAGATACATTCCTTGAAAGAAATCTGAATGCCTTAGAATTTAATAAAGGCATCCAACAGGCACTAAATGGTAATTCTAATTATCATTGGTTTTTGAGTTAATTTGAATGAAAACAGTCCTCAAGAGGACTGTTTTTTATTTCCATACAATTTTTACAATATCAAACAATAGCCTATGTCTTTCATCTAATTCAGTTTCTCCAAAGATGTCATAAGGTTTGAAATCTAGTTTGTATTCATTTATCATCTTATTAAAATCTAATTTTGATTTATATGTATCACTTCTTAAAGTTTCATTCCAATATAAAGTATTAGCGTAAGACTTTAATTTCTTTTTAAATGTTTCATTATTACTTGAGATATTATCTAAACCTTTTAAGAGTAGTAATCCTCCTAATCTATTTCTTTCTCTCTCAAATAATTCATCATCATTGTTGAATAAAGCCTTATTCTCTTCGTTATAGGAAAGGATATGTTCAATGTGGAATCCATTAACAGCACCTGTATTTTGTACAAGATTATAAAAAGTTTGCTTCATTTCCATCTTAGTGTTTGTCGATATAAATTTTTCAATTCTAGCGAAAAAATATCTTTTAAATCTTTTTTCAAGGTCAATACCAGTATCTTTGAATAAGCTATAATTAAATTCATTGTCTACACTAGTACCTCTAACATCTGATAGTTGAGATAATAAATATTTTTTAAAAACAGTATCTATTTCATCAAGTGAGGCATTTCTAATTTCGGAACCTAATTTATATATGTCTGTAGAAAATGAATTACTATTATAGCTTCTCTGTAGTTGAAGTAAGCAAAACATTTTATCTAAATTTCTACTAATGCTGTAAATTTTTTCTTCTTCATATTGGTCATTTAATTCACATGCAGATAGAATTAACAAAAACTGCATATTCATTTGAGTTAGATTGTTATAAAAAACATAAGGCTGTTGTTCATTAAAATCTTTATAGTAATTATATATCTTATGATATAAGTTTGTAAAGTACTTAAAATCATTTAATAAAAATTTTTTAACACCTTTAGGATTATGGTTTAATTTTAGAGTTTTATCATATTCTTCTTCGAACATAACTCTGTGATAATCTTTATCAAATTTTTGAGCTAAACCTCTTGTATCAGATAATTTACCTTTTAAAAAGTAGGTAAAGAAATCATCTATTTCGTCTTCTTTAAAATCATTTATTAATTTCACTTGTTTATCCCAAATTTCATTCAATTCAAGCGCAACTAGTTCTTCTTTATCAATTTGCCCAAGTAATTTACCTTTCAGGATTTCATAAGGTTTTAATTTTACACCTCTATCATTAATGACTTCAAACACCATTGGTACATCTGTTTGTTTGACATCCAAATTTATTAGTACTAACCTCTTTAGAAAATAGAATGTAAAAGCTTGAAATTTTGATTTATCTTTTAATTCAGAATTTATAAATCTTGAAATTTCAATAAAATTCTTAACCATATTTTGAGCAGTAATTCCAGATTCTATTGAAATACTATTTGGTTCTTTTTCATCAAAAAGATCCTGTAATGTTGAAATATGTGTTATGTGGTTCATCCAAAAATTTTTTTGAAAACCTGATCGCCCCATAATTTTATCTTCTAACCATCCTTTTAAATCAGCTTCTTTGAATTTTTCTGCTAAATGTTTTAGTTTTATAAGTATTAAAGTCAAAGTTGTTAATCTTTGTTGTCCATCTACTACAAATAGTTTTCCATCAACAAGATTAGTTACATATGTATTTAAATAATACCATGAATATTTATCAATATTCTTATCAATAGGAATATCAGAATCTTTAAATTTCTTATATTCTTCATTAAATCTGTAAAAAACGTCATCTAATAATCTCTTTACAGGTTCTTCATTCCATTTGTATTGTCTTTGATAAAAATCTATATAATATGTAGTATTAGAGAATACACTGTCTATGTTTTGTTTATCTGGAGAAATGTCCATATTGTAAATTTTAATGTTGTTATTTTTTAAATGAGGTTTAATTCTATAATGATATTTTAATACCAATCATTAGGAATTAAAGCTTCTGAATTATTGTCCCATTCAGCTACTAAATTGAAATTAGTATCATCAATATCTTCCCATAATTCTTTGGGAACATGTTCAAGAATTATTAATTGAATTTTAAAATCTGTTTTTTTCATAAATTCAAAAGATGTTGTGAAAATTTTTCTAGTATCTTCTATGTCCTTAGAATCTTTTGTAAATTCTTTTGGGTAATATACTTGACTAGGTTGGTCTAGAATTAAGAAACTTGGAATGAAATTAACTTTACCTGTTTCATTTAGTTTGAAAAAGTATTCATGTAATCCAAAAATAGTTGCTAAGTGGTATCCCATGTAATTTGCACCACTACCAATTCTTGACAAAAAGTATTTATTTTTTGTATTAATATCTTCAATTTTAATTACAAGACTTTCAGAAGGATCAAACAAGACTCTTCTTTTATTATTATCTTCAATAGGTAATAATTTAATATAATTTGAAATGAGATTATTTAGTTTATTTAAAGAATTTTCTTTGTCAAATTTCTTTTTAAGTTTATTTAGTATTAATCTATCTTTTGCTATTGATTGTTCTAATAATTCAATTTCAATTTCAAGTTCTCCTGATGGTGAAATTCTGTTTAAATTTTCAACGACATGTTCTATTTTACCAATGAATTCATAAACTCTTTTTACAGAATTGCTGTTTTGTTTTTCTTCTGATAGTAAAATATTAAGATTTTTATCAATTTCATTGACTTGATTTTCTCTGAATTTAATCTCATTTTTCAATTCTTTTTTCTCCTTGTCAAAACTCAATTCATTTGATGTCAGTTTTGCTAGAGTTTCTATATTTTTTTGTCTTTCTTGGTTTAAATGCAGTAATTCATTAATTGCTTTATCTGAATTTGAACCACAAAATGGACATTGACTCTTCCCTTTTCTATCTAAAAACCATTCTATAGGTCTTAATCTTAATTCCTTTTCTTTTACAACATCATCGAAATAAAGTTCTTTAGAATCATCAATTTGAATGACTTTATTATATTTATAACGTAAATCATCTAATTGTCTAATTATTAAATTTCTTTGATTATTTAGATTATTTAATTTTTCAGAAAATCTATTAGCAGTACCATCTTTATAAAATGTACCAGAGTTAACATCTTTAATTATATTTGAGAGTTCATTTTTTATTTCATCTACACTTGAAGATTTAATACTAATATCAGATTTGGATAATCCTATAGTTACGGCTTCTGTGTAGTATTTGTAAATGTCTGATTGCCAATCTTCATATTGAGTCTTAATTTGTTCAAATTTTGTTATCTTTTTATTTTTTTCTTTTTCTTTTTCGATAATTTTATTTTCTAAATCTATTATCTCATATGATTTATATCCTAATATCAAAGGGAAGATTGTTTTTAACTTTTGTAAATGTTCCCAAGAATCACTTTTGTAGAACATTGTTGTAGGATTAGCAATAATATTTTGAGTTTGAAATTGAAAAGCAGCAGTGTCTCTAAAACTAGCAGGAATATTAAAACTATTATTATCACTATTTTCAGTACCTACATTTTTAAAACCTGCAATATTATTGATAAAGGATTTAAAATAATTAAGGTTTATAGAATAATCATTTTTATTATATAACCAAGCATTGTTTCTCAGTTCAATATTTTTATCAGAAGACTCTTTATAAAAATACATTTTAGATTTATGTTCGTCATAATTTTCTCTTCCTATGAAATAAAAATCTTCATTAATTTTGACATACAAAGCAAAAACTTCAGTTGTATCTCTAATTAATCCTATTGGAATATTACAATCCCCACTTCCTAAACAATAATCAATAATATTAATTATCGCAGATTTTCCTTTTTGACTAGTGCCTGTAATAATATTGATTTTATCCTCTATAAATGTTATGAATCTAGGACTCTTTTCTTTATTCTTGGGATAAAGAATAATATTCTTAATATATAAATGCATTAAAACCTAATATTTAATTCTAATTGGATGTTTTTTTCATCTGTTTTTGCAAACATGTTTCCAAGTTTTTTAGCAGTATCTTGAATGTTTTTAACAATATTTTCCTTGTTAGTTGAAGCTGGAATAGATATTTTTTTCTTTAACATTTCTTCAGAAATTGTAATTTCATTATTATCATTTATGCTTAATAATTGTTTGTTAAATGCAAGATTAAGTGCATCAAATGTTTGAGAAGACATTTTATTAGCTCTGTCTTGTAAACCTAATATTATACTTTTATCTTTAAGAATCGCATTAATCAATTCTTTTGAAGATTTGAAATTGCCCATATTTTCCTTATTATAAACAATAGGTAGAACATAAAAAAGATATTCTAATTTAGGGAAAGTACTTTTGTTTTTTTTATTTTTAGCTACCATAGAGTAACCTTGCACAAAGCTATGACATGCTAAAGCTCCAATAGCTATATTTTGAAGAATGTCATATAAATTAAATTCGGTTCTTAGATTATTCATTGTTTTTCATAATAAGATTTTCCCAATTAGGATGCCATCCAATTTCAGGGATATTTGATAGTTTTAAAAAACTACCATTTTTGATATAAATATTATCAGTATTAAAATTAATGTCGTTTTGAAACTGAATATTAAGATCATTAATTATATAGTTATAAACTTTAATACCTAGTTCATTCATTTCTTCATCAGAATATTCTTCAATATCTTTAATAATTGTGCTATAAAAATAAGTTTCCCATTTATTTTTGCAAACATTTATAAAATCTATAAAATCCTCTTTAATAATATTTCCTTTATTAATAATATAAGTATGTTCAATCTCATACCTAAGAAAATCTTCAATAGCATTTCTGACAAAAAATTCTTTTGTCTTTTTATTTGTTTTTAAAACATTTATCTGTTTAACAAAAATTTCATCTTTTTTTGTTTCAAATTTTATATTATCAATATTGATTTCTTTTTTTGCTCTGAATATTGCATTAATAATAGATGGTGATGTTAAGTTTCTATTATACTGTAAATCAAAATCTTTTTTTGTAATTTCAACATCTGAACTATTATTCCATTTATGTTTACAAATACTTAATATCCAGCCATAAATATTGCTATATATTCTATTTTGTGTATCTTCATCATATGTACTAATTCTTAGTTTTGAAATAATTTCTTTTTTCAAATCTGTCTTATCATAGATTTCAAGATTTTTTAAAATTATGTTCAATTCATTTTTATTTTCTAAGGCATAGTTTATTAATGAAAGAATTTTAGATATATGTGCACCTTTTTTTTGATCCTTTTTTTTGAATTCAATTAATTTTTCTTCTTGCTTTTTTTTAATCTCATTAATTTTATTAAAAATAATTTCAATAGAAGATTTATTTTCGCACATAAATCTTAGTAATGAACTTTTAGGAATCTTTTTATTTGTAGAACAATAGAATTTTGTTTTAGAATTAAATATTGATGATTTAATTTTATTTATCCATATTTCAATTGTTCTCCACAAATCTTTACTTGTATCTTGAAAAGTACTTCCAGTTTCAGCAATACTGTTTTTATCTTGCTCAGCAATTATTATTGTGCCATTTTCTGAATGTACAGCAACATCGTCTACTTTTTCAATTGATATATATCCATTTTCATCTGTTATATCACAAAGAAGAAGAAAAGCTCTGTCAAATTGATAAAGATACCCAGATATTGAACCTTTAGCTGAATCTTCCATTTTTAATCTATTTAATTTTAATACTTTATATACTAAATTTTAATTATACAATAATACTAAATTTACACGACTTTATTTTGTGTTAACTTTCTATTTAATTTTTTTTATAAAAAAATTGAGTGTGTAAACCTCCTTGAACAAAGACCCTCACTTCTTTTTAGAGGGAAAACTCCCCCTTCTTGTTATATCAGGTAAATTTATTTAAAGCTCATATTATTATTCAAGGTGATAGCTGAGTAGATGAGGTTATTTTTAATCTCCTGGTAAACATATTTTAACTCAAACAAAATATATTCCAATGGTAACAGTTATCGATTTTAAAGAAAGACTAAAAAAAGATGGAGAGAAATTCTATGTTTTAGAAGTTCAATCTGGTATTGAAATGGTTAAAAGCCAAGTATCAGATAAGTTTTATGCAACTGCAAAAAAAGCATTTGTTCCATCAACATTTAACAAAGTTACTTGCCAAACTTTAATTGGTGAAAAACTTCCTGGTAGTATAGAGAAAGTAAATACAGAGTTGTATGATTTTACTATCCCAGAAACAGGAGAATTAATAACGTTAGGTCATAGATATGAATTTATACCTGAATGTTAATAAATCTCAGTAGATTAAAAATAATATAGATTCATTTCAGGCTTTGTTAAGTGCAAAGTCTGAATTTTATTTCTTTAACCAGGAGTAAATGATAATGTATTAGACGTAAATTAAACTATTAATAAATTACCTGAATAAAAGTTCAGATATAATATTAATAGCGGTTTATTTAATCTCTACTATTTCAGATAATGAAACTTCTAAAGCATTTGCTATTCTATAAAGTGTAAAAATTGTAGGATTTGTTCTTCCTGCTTCTATTCTTGAGATGTTAGTAGTGTCTATTTCTCCTTTTATTTTACCAACTAAATCTACTTGAGTTAATCCTTTGGATAATCTAATTTCTTGAATCTTCTTACCTACAAATTTTAATAGTTCTTCTTTTTCCATTGTTGACATATTTGGCAACTCAAGGAAAGATTATTACGTTTGTAGTTTAATGTCATATATGGCAAGTTTAAAAAATAACTGAGTTTACGGATTCACGTAAAAATTATATAGTAAATGAGAATACCTTTAGCTTTTATTAATTATGGAAAAAACTTTTAAAAAAATTGAGCAGTTCATTATGAGGAATAATATTTCAAGATGGCTGTTATTCCTTCCTACATCAGTTCTATCAGCATTTATCGTAGGTTTTTTAGTTCAATTAATAATAAACATTGCTTTTTCATATTTTGGTATTTATGATGATGTAAAATTATTTCGATATATAATTGAGGGCTTCTTTTGTGGTTTTACACTAATGTATGTAGCTGGTTATATTGCTCCAAATAAGATTGGAAAAATTATCATTCTCTTGATTTTATTGAGTTTGTGTGTTGTCCAAATAATATCAATTTTTATTAACAATAATAACGACTATATGTTATTGCTTTATGGTGCTCTTTTATTATTAGGAGCATACATTGCAAACAAACTTTTAACTGAAAAATCTATTAAGAACACATAAGTATATAAAAACTAAATATTTAATAAAAAATAAATTAAACAATATGAAAGCATTTTTTTTCTTACTTTATTGTATTTTCACAATAACAGCAGTCATTACACATTTTTGGACTGTAATAATAGCTTTTTCAGAAGCTGGCTTTTTTGGAGGATTAATAACACTGTTTATTCCATTCCTAAGTGAAATTTTCTGGATGTTTAAAATGTTTGGTGTAAATAATTTTTATGCTTATACAGCTTTATTTCATTTGATATTATATATCCCATTTTATATAGCTAGCAAGTAATTTGTTGAAATGCATTTATATAAATGTATTTCAATAGAGTTTCAAAATTGTATTTTATAGGTAGATTTTTAAATGAAGATACAATTTTATCTTTAAAAGATGATATCGGAAAAAAGTTCAAGTAAATAGAACAGGTAATATTAGTACGTATATGATATACATAATCCCAATTATAGTGGTAATTATTTTCTTTATAGTTAAGAAAATAATGCAATACAACAAAGAGTTAAAGCTCGATAAAGAAGAATTGATGAATCAGAACATCTATGAAAAATTTAAGGTATTGATGGATGGATTTAATAGTTATTGTTTTAATGGAACTGGTAAAGTAAATGTTCTTGATGATAAAAATGCAAATGTTTATCAAGAAGGAAGTAATCAAATAGTAATGTTTCTATATAATGCAGGAATGTTAACTGTTGTTTGGAAATATAAATATTTTCAAAATGAAATGGTTTATGAGAGAAATTTTCCTGATGCAAGGAATGCTACAGAAATAGGACTTAAAAGTGCATTAAAAGTAATGATAGAGGAGTTCAATGAAAGGTTAGTTGAACATAAAGCAAAAGTTGAAAGTAATTTATAATAAACCATGAATATTCAAATTTCAGAGAATCTTATCAAAATAGTACTTTCAGTTTTGTTTCTATTGTGTTTGATAGATATGCCATATGGTTTTTATCAATTAATTCGATTTATAGCATTAATAGGTTTTGGAGTACTTGCTTATCAATCTTATCAAAAGGAAAGACAAACAGAATTTGTTATCTATTTGATTTTAGCAGTTTTATTTCAGCCAATATTTAAAATTTACTTAGGACGTACAATATGGAATATTATAGATGTTGTAGTTGCTATTGGATTATTATTAAGTATGATAAAAAAGCAAGTTAAAAATTAGATTGAAGTAAGATTCAAATAAATCATATTAGAAAAACTGATGGAAAATAACAATCCTAATAAAGATGAATACTACTATACCTTGTTTGAATCTGGAAATAAGGGTTTTGTATTAAAAGAAGAATTTGAACCTCAAAAATTTCAATATCAATTAACAGAAGATTTTTTTGATTTATCTGCTCTGGTAGGTGAAAAATTTCATAATGGTATTTCTGAAGAAAAGTTATTAGAAGAAATAGGTTATAGTTTAGTGTACGAATTAAACTCTCATAAAGAAGAAATTAAATCATTTCCAGAAGGATTTTGCTCTGTATTAGGAACAAGCAAAGATAAAAGTGATAAGAATACAATGTACATAATTGTAACTTCAAAAAAGATTACTGATTTCTCAAACTTACCACGACATACTTCAAGTAGATATACAGTTTTCTTAGATAGTATAAGGAATGATGAAGGTGAAGAGTTATCAAATGAAATGTTTATGAATTAAAATAAAAACTATGAAAAGAATTTTACTATTCTGTATAATGCTAATGAGTTCATCATTATTATTTAATTGCTCAAATGATGATGATTCATCAATAGAAAATACATCAACTCAAAAATTAATAGGTAAATGGTATTTTGAAGACCCCAAAGAAGTAGGTTATACAACAAATAATTCATTTACTTTCTCAAAGGATAAAACAGTTGTTTATTCATATTGGTCTGGAGGTAAAGCAAATGAATTTGATTCAGAAAAAGGTACTTATGAATTGAAAGGTGATGTATTAACAATGACTTTTCCTAAAGGAGTAAGTTTAACATATGTACAAAATGTATCATATATTAACGATAGAAAGATAGAATTTACTTCAACAGGTAATTCTAATGAACAAGCATATGAAGGAACTTATTATAAAGAGTAAATCTCAGTGTATAATAACTATTTAATATAAAAGCCACTCAATTAAAGAGTGGTTTTTTCTTTAAAATAAAATACAAATGAACAAAATATACATACCATTTGCAATAGGGATGTATTATGAAGAAGTTGAGTTTGAAGTTGAAGTATTATATGATAGGATTATTGGCTATGACAGTTATCTTTATGTAGGCAATAATTTTAAAGATATTGAAATAGAGTTAATCTTTTATTGGGATATATTAGTGTGTATATTAATTAAATCAACAAAAGAAATAGAAAGATATAATATTGATGACTATTTGCTAATCAAAAACTATTATATAAAATCAGATGTTAAGATTCAGAACTTGGTAGTTAATTCAATTGTGTCAATGTAGTGTTTACTAAGAGATTTTACATGTTTTACATTAATTACATACTAATGTGTTTCTAATTTTAGACTGAAACAATACTGAAACATTTGTAGTAATTGAATCTAAAAAAATGATAAGTATTGAAAAGAATAATATTTTTAAATTATTGAAATACAATTAAATGAAAGGAATTGAAAAAGAATGTTAAAAAAATAAAACAGACTCATAATCAGCAAGTCCTTGGTTCGAGCCCAAGTGGGACCACAAAAGCACCTTTTTAAAGGTGCTTTTTTTATTTAATAATGCTGATTTTTAATGATTTAGCATTTTAACTACATTTTAAAATCACCATTTTTTACCATAGTTTTGATACCCGTTTGATACCCATTTTATTTTTTTATTAGTTTCTTTTACTCCAAGTTCTACCTTCGTTTTTTGAATAATATAATCCTTTACTTGTATTGGCAAGTAATTCTTTACCATTGTCAATTAACTCAATAAAGTTTCCATAAGAAGACCCTGAGAATCTTGTGCTCCAAGTCCTCCCATCATTTTTAGAATATTCTAATTTGTTAGAGTTTGTTGGATTGATACGAATCATTTCGCCATTGTAATTAATCATTTGTGACATAATTTTTAATATTTATAGTTTTTGTTAATGTGGACAAGTTAATCCCTGTTTTAATTATATTTTTTCGTTTTTACATAATTGTATTATTTATTTCTCTATCAAATAATAAAGAGATAATTCATAATCGTTATTTTCTACTACATCATTTTCTTCAATATTCATTACAATAGAAGCATTATTATGCATTTCTTTTTGAATTACATCATTGATTAATCCTATATCATCCATCGTAATTTCTTTAGAATGATCGCATTTAATTTTGATAACAATTTTATCCTGGAATGATTTATTTCTTAAAAATGATGACATTTCATTTACTATTTTTTCAATACTTCCTATAAAAGTTTCTTTTAAACCATTTTCTAAAATGTGCTTTTCAATTTTATATTCTTTTTCTTTCATTTTTTTTATTTTGTTTCAAAACTATATTGAGGTGTGGACATAGTATGGTCTTAGCTATTGATAAATTTGAAAATAATATTTTTTAAAAATTATGCACACCTAAAAATTTCTTAAAAATGATTGAAGAAAATATAAATAAAGTTGATGAATTAGTAGAATTGATAAAAGAATATTCTTCTAAAAATCCTGAACAACGATTTACACAAATCTTATTTAATTTAAAAATAAACGAATTTAAAGATGACGATTTTACACAGGGTTTAAGAGATAACTACAATGATCTTGATCAAAATGTATTGAAAAGAATTCGAGAACGATTAAGGTTATTAAATAAATAATTTTAATATAAAAGCAAACCGACATTGTTTGTCCGTAAGCTATTTTATGTTTGTATTAAAATTACAAAATATGGCTAAAAGAGAACAAATGTTTCGGTTGATGAATATATCAAACTTCCTAAAATCTAAACCAAGAGGTGTAACATTTAGAGATATTCAACAGTATTTGGAAAAAAAATACGATGAAGAAGATTATGATGGTGAATTAGCTTTCAGTGAAAAAACTTTTAAGCGCGATCGTAAATTGCTTCTTGAACTTTTTAAAATAGAAACAAAGTTCAATCGTTCTACAATGCTTTATCAGATTATTGAAGATAACGAATCAAATCAAACTATTTTTGATAATTTATTATTAGTTAATGCATATAAAAAGGCAGCTGACCAAGCAAATATCTTACTTTTTGAAAAAAGACAAGCTTCTGGTTTGGAAAATCTTGATGGACTAATTCATGCAATTAAAAACACAAAAATTATTAGTTGCACTTATACGAAATATTGGGAAGGTGTACCTAATAAAAAGGTTTTAGAATCTTATGCTGTGAAAGAATTTAGAAATCGTTGGTATTTGATTGCAAAAGATCGTAATGATGATGATTTTACTTTGAAAACATATGGATTGGACAGAATTTCAAATTTAGAAATTCATTCTTCAACATATGTAAAGAATAAAAAAGTGAATGTAGAAGATATGTTTATCAATTCGTTTGGTATTATTTCGACATTAGGACAAGAGCCAACTAAAATCACTTTATCTCTGATACCTTGGCAAGGAATGTATGTGAAATCATTACCCATTCATCATTCGCAAAAGATTCTTGTAGACAATGAAAATGAGTTAAAATTGGAATTAAACTTAGTTCCTACTTATGATTTTTTCCAAGAAATATTAACGCATAATCAACGATTATTATCATTAGAACCAAAAGCAGTAAGAGAGGAATATCTTAAATTTTTACATGTAGGATTAAATAATCTTACAAAATAATAACATATTTAACAATTACGTAAAAACGTAAAATTATATTTGTTGAATAAAATTCGTTTTCATAGTATTGCATAATCAACATTATGTAAACAATACAATATTTCATTAAATCATCATGGTGCTTTAAGCGATGCTAAAGCTTGTGCTGAATTGTTTTTGATACATTTACAAAACATAAGTAAAATTTAAAAATGAACAATAAAATATCAATAAAAACTATAAGTGAATTACTACAATATAACTTCTTTATTCCTTCTTATCAGAGAGGTTATCGCTGGACTGAACAACAAGTAACTGATTTGTTGAATGACATAAATGAATTCACAACAGATTCTGATGAAAAAAATTGGTATTGTTTACAACCAATTGTAGTAAAACAAAAAAAGGATGAGAACAAGTGGTACGTAATTGACGGACAACAACGGTAACTGTTGCACAACTCCA